>DASRJF010000327.1:0-9023 GCA_035649615.1 Planctomycetota bacterium
AAAGTACACTAGACATATGCGGCTTTCGTCCAAGACCAAGCGCTGGCTCGCCATCTCCGGATGCACCCTCGCCGTCGGCTTGACGGTCGTCTGGTTCCTCCGGTGGCGGATCCTGGAGGATCTCGTCCGGGCGGAGCTGAAGAGGGTCGCCGCGGACCTCTTCGACGCGGACGTCGAGGTCGGCACGGTGCGGGGAAACCTCCTCACCTCGATCCAGGCGGAGAAGGTCGTCCTCAAGCCGCGGACCGGAAGCGTCTTCCACGAGTTCACCATCAAGCATCTCGAGGTCGGGTACGGCCTCTTCGGCACGGGCACGCTCGACGTGCGGATCGACGGCGCGCGATTCGCGTTCGCCCGGTCGAAGTCGGCCAAGAAGGCCGACGCCGAGGAGATCCTCCAGACCGCGCGGGAGATCTCCGAGTTCCGGTTCCCGGGGCGACTGCAGGCGAGCGATTCCGTCCTCGCGATCCCCGACGGACCCGAGCTCCGCATCGAGAGGGGCGAGATCAATTACGGCACGTGGCGCGTCACCCTCGCGCCGTTGGTGATCCGCCTCTCGGGGGAGGCCGCGCTCCGATTCGCGCGCCTCGAGGCGGAGCTGGAGCCCGGCCGCCTCTCGCTGCTGGAGAACTGGGACGGCGGCCTCATTGCCGCCGCGACTTGGAACCGGGACGAGTCGCTCCTCGAGATCCACTGGGGCCGGGGCGACGGCGACTACCTCGCGTTCAAGGGCCGGGTGGAGCCGACGCTCGACGCCATCCTCTCGGCCAAGCTCTGCCGCCTCGACGCCCCCTTCCTGCGCCAACTCATCTCCGGGCTGCCCCTCGAAGGCGAGGTCGATGTCGAGGCGGCGCTCGGCGGAACGCCCGAGGAGCCGACCATCGACGGGCAGATCGTGCTCCTCGGATTGAAGATCGGGGACGAGCGGATCGACAAGCTCGAGTTCCCGGTGAAGGCGGAGCCGGGAGCGCTCGTCCTGCCGCGCACCACGCACGAGACGCCCGTGGGGCCGGTGACGCTCGAGGCGCGCGTTCCCTTCCCGTGGGTGAAGCGCGAAGCGGTCGTCGTGGCGAAGCCGCCGCCCCCGAAGCCGAAGACGCCGGACCCGACGCCGGACGCGCCGACTCCCGTCGACCCCGTGCCGCCCCCCAAGATCGATCCGCCGCCGGACGTGCCGACCGTGAAGCTGGAAGTCCCCTCGGTCGAGGGGTTCCGGAGCCGCCTGCCGGAGGATATCCGGCCGTGGATTCCCGGGGGCCGCGTGGATTTCACGGGGATGTTCTCCAAGGAGGCGTCGAAGGTCTCCGCCCGCTTCTCCGGGGACCGGTACGACTTCCCCGATCCCGTGGGCGTGCTGACGAATTACGAGATCGAAGCGGAGCTCACGACGACGGCGCTCCTGATCCGCCGGCTCCGGGGCATGCTGGGCGGCGGGCCGATCGAGGCGACGGGCAGCGTGGACCTGACCGCGTCGGGCGCGCCGCTCATCCTCCAGCTGAAGGGGAAGGACCTGCTCGTCGTGACGGACGCCCTCGCGCGCATCCGGATCAACCCGGATGTGAAGATCACCGTGACCGCGGGCCCCAACGTGGAGATCAAGGGGGACGTCGAGGTGCCGCTGGCGCTCTACTACACGGAGTTCGGTCCCGGCGCGCCCGAGGGCGGCCGGAGGCGCGATCCCGCGTCGCCCTTCGGACTCCGGCTCCTGCCCGCGGAAGGCGGCGGATTCCGCATCCCGGGCATCCGGGACCTGGAGCGCGTGACGCTCGACGTCAAGGTCGTCTCGACCGGGGAGTGCCGGATCGAGAACAGCACGATCGGGGCGCTCGTCGAGGGCGACGTGCGCCTGAAGGGCCCCGCCTCGTCGCCGGTCGCCAGCGGGACGGCCCGCGTCACGAAGGGCCAGGTGCGGCTGACGTCGGGCCTCTTCCTCAAGATCCAGGCGGGCGAGGTGTACCTGCCGTCGGATCCGGGGCGCGAGCCCTTCGTGCGCTTCGAGGGGAGCGTGGGGCGGTTCGACCGCGAGATCCTCGTCGTGATCACGGGCCCGATGGCGCGGCCCACGCTGAGGCTCCAATCCAATCCCCCGCGGAGCCAGGAGGAGCTGATCGCGATGATCGCGTTCGGCCGGACGCCGGGGAGCCTCGAAGGGGGCGACGCGCTGGGCGCGCTGACGGGGAAGGTGGTCCAGATTTACGCGGACTCGTGGCCCGATGCCGAGGCGCAGGAGGGGTTCCTGGACCGGCTGGCCATCGACGTCGTGGGCAACACGGTCGAGCGCCCGGTTCCCCCGTGGGAGCTGCCGACGCGGGGCACGGCGCGCGGCACGATGGTGCGCACGGAATACCTGCTCAACGAGTGGCTCTCCATCGTCGGGGAATCCGATCGCGAGGCGAACATCAGCGGCGACCTGAAGCTGAGGCTCAGGTTCAAGTGAGGCTTCAAGGCAGGAGCAGGGAGCTGAGAGGGTCCTGTACAAACCTGATCTCACCACGAAGACACGAAGCCACAAAGTCGCGGTGGCCGGCGTATCTTCGGGATCGAACGCCCGCCGGTAGGGACGCCGAGAAAACCCGCGGCAGAAGCCGTCTTCTCCCGCGGGTTTTCTCGGTGTCCCTGGCCCCTTCGGGGCCGTTCGTGGCCCGAAGGGCCACGAACACCGGCGGGCGCTTAGGGCCTTCGTGGCTTTGTGGTTGCCATCGGAGGCTTCAACAAAGTCCGCTGAGTTCTGCTGGGAGCTGCTCCTAAACCCTCATGCGCCTCCTCGCATTCCTCCTGGCTCTTGGAATGCAGGATCCCCCTCCGCTCCAGGTCGTCTTCGAAGGGCGGTCGGCGTTCTCCGAGAGCGAGCTGCTTCGCGTGATCGGCGGCGATCTCGAGCGGTTCCGGAAGGATCCGCGGCCGGCGCCGCTCGACGACGCGGTCTTCCGCCTGACCCAGTACTACCGGTCGCGCGGCTACGTGCTCGCGGAGGTCGTCGCGACGACGGAGGAAGGGAAGATCGTCCTCCGGATCACGGAGGGGTCGCTCGTGACGCTGGGCCGCCTCCACTTCGACGGCAACACGGTCTTCACGGACGAGGAGCTCAAGGAGCTGCTCGACCGGTCCGCCTCGGGACGGCTCCTCCCGTACTCGGCGAAGCTGCTGGCGCTGCAGACTGAGACGATCCTCGCCGCGTACTCGGTGAAGGGCTACATCGAGACCACGGTGGCCAAGCCGGTTGAACGGCTCGACGAAAAGACGGAGCGGAGCAACGTCACGTACCGGATCACCGAGGGCCGCAGGTTCACCGTCACGTTCGTGGGGCCGGCTCCGGAGGGGCTCGAGGACCGGATGCGCGGATATGTCGGGGCGCCGTACGATCCGGCCTCGGTGGTCGAAGTGGAGGCGGCGGCGTCGGACCACCTGCGCGAGTCGGGCCATCCTCACCCGATCGTGGTGGCGAGGCCCGACATCGATCGCGCGGCGGCGACCGTCTCGATCCACTTGGACGTCCGGCCCGGGCCGGTCGCCAAGGTCGGCGCCCTCGACGTCGTGGGGAACGACCGCGCGCTCAAGGGCTTCATCGAGTCGCGGAGCGCGCTGGAGCCGGGCCGCATGTACCGCGCGTCGGACGTGCGGGAGGCGGAGCGGCGGCTGCTGCGGACGGGCCTCTTCCGCCAGGTGCAGGTCACGCCTCAGGACATCCAGGAAGGCGAAGTCCCGATCCGGATCTTCGTCGAGGAGCTCAAGCCGGGTGAAATTTCGATCCGGGCCGGCACGGGCACGCTCGACGGCCCGCGCCTGGGCGCCGACCTGGCGTACCAGAACCTGTTCGGCTTCGGCGCGCTCGCGCGCGTCGGCGGCACCGTGAGCACCATCGGCACGCGCGGCGATTTCGAGCTCGCGTTCCCGTGGTTCCTCGGCACCGACTTCCGGCCCGGCATTTCCTTCTATTACGAAACCCAGGAGCTGCCGAGCTTCGACGTGGCCTCGAACGGCGTCGCGCCGTCGCTCGTCTATCCCTTCACCGACCGCCACACGGCCACGGTGGGCTGGCGGCTGGCGGAAATCCGGACGAGCAACGTCGACCCGGGCGTGCCGCCGGGGGACCTGCTCGATTTCGAGTACCGCGCGCTCTTCCTGGCGACCACGCTCGATTTCCGCGACAGCACGCTCCTGCCCACGCGGGGCGTGCGGCTCGGCGGGTCGGTCGAATGGGCCCCGGCGTCGTTCGCGTCGGACATCGAGTTCTTCAAGGTGAATGGCCGGACGGACGTGTACTGGGGGCTTCCGTGGAACCTCGACTTCGCGGTGTCGCTCCAGGGGGGCCTGATCCGGCCGCTCGCCTCGACGGACGAAATCCCGATCTCCCTGCGCTTCTTCGCCGGCGGCGCGAACACCGTGCGCGGGTTCAAGTACGGCACGATCGGGGATTCGGTGGACGGCGAGCCGACGGGGGGCGAGCTGTTCGCCTGCATCCAGGCGGAGATCCGGTTCCCGATCTGGAGCGAATTCCACGGCGCGATCTTCACGGATCGGGGCGGCGTGTGGCTCGACCCCGATGACGCGGACATCGACGACACGCGGTGGTCGGTGGGGGCGGGCCTGCGGTTCCACACGCCGGCGGGCGCGCTGTCGGCGGACGTGGCGTGGAACGTGGACAACGAAGAAGATGAAGACAACGTTGCCTTTCACTTCTCGATTGGTTTTCCATTCTAAGGTCGAGGCGCATCACGCATGACGCATCCCCGTAATACGTCATGAGCACCCTGACCACCACCGACCCAGCGGCGCCTTGGGACGCGGAAGACGCCCTTCCCGCCAAGCCTGAAGGCCCCGAGTATGGGTTCGCCAGTCGCGGACGGGTCTACGCCTGCAGCCGCGAGGACCTGGTGGCGGAGTCGGCCAATCCCGCCCGGGATCTCCTCATCGCCTGGACGCCCGCCTCGCCGCGGTTCGTGACGGTCTGGGAGATTCCCTTCCTGGAAGGCTCCCTCCGGAGCCGGAGCCTGGTCTGGCTCCGCCAGCGCGTCCAAACCGCCGGCTTGATCCTCTTCCTGCTGGCCGGATGGGCCGCCTCGAACTGGGCGTCGCGCGCGTTTCCCGTATTCGCGGCGATGGCGGTCTTCATGGGGCTCCTGCCCTTGATCTGGGCCGTGCAGACCCGCCGCGAAGTGAACCGCGGGATCCTCAAGTCGGAGGAGATGGCGCGCGTCACGCGATTCAAGATTTGGAGCCGGCGCCGCCCCGGCGTCGGGACGTGGATCCTGGCGGCGTGTCTCGTCCTCGCCGGAGCGTGGCAGCTGATCGTGGGGCTGAACCGCTCGGCCGGCTTCGCGGGGCATTCGAGCATCCTGGTGACGCAGGGCGAACCATGGCGACTGTTGACGGCGGGCCTGGTCCACGGCGGCTGGATCCACTTCGGTCTCAACTTCCTCGCGCTGGTGACCTTGGCGAGGCTCGCCGAGGCGGTGTCGAGCCGGTTCCACGTCATCACGATTTTCCTGGTGTCGATGCTCGCAGGGTTCGCGGCCCGCCAGGTCCTCGACTTCCAGGGAATCTCCGTGGGGGCGTCGGGCGGGATCCTGGGGATCCTCGGGTTCCTCGCCGTCTTCGTCGTGCGGCGTCCCCGTTGCCTTCCGGTGACGATCAGGAACTGGATCCTGATGATGATCTTCGGCGTCATCGTCCTGGGCGCGTCCGCGCCCGGCCTCATCGACAACGTGGGCCACGCGGGGGGTTTTTTCGGCGGAGCGATCCTGGGCTGGTTGATGCTCGGGCGATCGGATCCGGCGATCCCCGCCCGCGCGGGAAGGGCGATGCGCGCGTTGGGGTGGGGCTCGACGGCCGTCGTCGCGGTCACGTGCCTCGCGCTTCCGTTCACCCCGAAAAGCAGCGGGCTGTTCGAATCGCAGATCCTGGTCGCCATGGTGAACGCGCAGAAGGAGCCGGAACAGGCGCTGAGAATGGCGAATTCAGCCATCGAGCTCAAGCCGGAACATCCGATGGGGTATGGATCCCGCGGGTACATCCGGCACATGATCGGGGATCACGCCGGGGCGGTCGCGGATCTGACCAAGGCGCTGTCGATCGATCCGAACATGGTCGCGGCCTACGTCAGCCGGTCGTCCGCGCGGCGCGAGCTGGGAGACTTCAAGGGCGCCTTGTCGGACAGCGACGAAGCGTTGAGGCGGGAGCCCGACAATTGGAGCGCGATGGAAGCGCGCCTGCATGCGCTCGAGAGATCCGGGGCCTATGATGAAGCCCTCGCGGGCCTGGATCGCGCGATCGGGGCCCGGTCCCAGGACTCCGGGTTGCGCGTGTGGCGCGCCTGGGTGCTCGTGCTCCTCGGCCGCCACGACGAGGCGGTGAAGGAATGCGAGACCGCGCTCACGCTCAAGCCGGACGACGCCTTCGCCGTCAACACGCGCGGCTTGGCGAAGGCGGGGAAAAGGGGATTATGAAGCGGCCCTACGGGACTATTCCGAAGCGATCAGGTTGGAACCCGAGCATCCCTTCGCGTTCAGCAATCGCGGCGACGCGAAGTTGTCGATGGGGGACCGCGACGGGGCGCTCGAGGATTTCGGGACGGCCTTGAAGCGGGACCCGGAGGATCCCGACGCCCTCTTCGGGCGGGGACGGGTCAGGCACCTGAAAGGCGACGTGCCGGGCGCGCGCTCGGATCTGGCCGCCGCGCTCAAGGCCGCGCCGCCGGGCTGGCATCGTCGCACGGAGGTCGAGGCCTTGTTCAAGGAGCTCCGATGATCGCCAGTCACTCGTGGTCCCGGGGGGCTTTCGTTCTTGAACTCCCCCCGCGGTCCCGCTACACTCCCGTCCCCGTTCTATGAGAACGTGGTGGTGGACGGTCCTGTGCGTCGTCCGCGTCCTCGGGGCGGCCCTGTGGGGCCTCAGGACGGTCGGACAAGGGCGCGTGCCGTCGCGCGGGGGGGTGATCCTCGCCGCGAACCACCAGAGCTATCTGGATCCGCCCTTCGTGGCGGCCTGCCTGCCGCGCGAGACGAGTTTCATGGCGCGGCGGTCGCTCTTTGAGATTCCGCTCCTGGGCCCGATCATCGTCGCCTGCAACGCTTTCCCGATCGAACGGAACACCGGCGACGTAAGGGGGGTGAAAAACGCCATCGACAGGCTCCGGAGCGGTTCGGCTCTCCTGCTTTTCCCGGAGGGCACCAGGTCGAGGGACGGCCGCATCGGCCCCCTGAAGGGGGGCCTCCGCCTGCTGGCGGAACGCGCCGGCGTCCCCGTGGTTCCGGTCCTGGTCGACGGCGCGTTCGGAGTGTGGCCGAAGGGGCGCGTGTTTCCCCGGCTCCGCGGCCGCGTGTGGGTGACGTTCGGGGATCCGCTGCCGCTCGAGGGCACCGACGAGGATTTCGCGGTGCGCCTCAGGACGGCGCTTGAATCGATGAAACGAAACGGAGACTCATAGACATGTCGAATCGAAAGCTCGTCCGGGAGCTGGGCCTCCCCGACGACCAGGCCGGCGACCTCGCGAAGCAGGTCTTCACCGAGAACCAGCAGGAAGAGATCAAGAAGCACTACGACGATTCGGTCAAGAACTTCACCGTCGACACGATCATCAAGGGCAGGATCCTCAACGTGGTCGGCGACGACGTCCTCGTCGACATCGGCTACAAGTCCGAGGGCGCCGTCCCGCGCACCGACTTCCTCCCCGGCGATCCGGTCGAACCGGGCCGGGAGATCGAGGTCTTCCTCGAGACGATCGAGGACGAATCGGGCGTGATCGCGCTCTCCAAGCAGAAGGCGGACAAGATCCGCGGCTGGGAACGGATCATCACGAACAACAAGGAAGGCGACGTGATCAGCGGCCGCGTCATCCGCAAGATCAAGGGCGGCCTGCTCGTCGACGTCGGCGTCCCGGTCTTCCTCCCCGCGTCGCAGGTCGACGTCCGCCGCGTCGAGGACATCGGCGAGTTCCTCGGCAAGACGGTCGAGTGCAAGATCCTGAAGATCGACGACAAGCGGATGAACATCATCGTCTCGCGCCGCCGTCTCCTCGAGGAGCAGCGCGCCGAGGCCAAGACGCGCCTCCTGCAGGAATTGAAGGAGGGCGACGTCGTCGAGGGCCAGGTGAAGAACATCGCCGACTTCGGCGCGTTCATCGACCTCGGCGGCATCGACGGCCTGCTCCACATCACCGACTTGTCGTGGGGCCGCGTGAACCACCCGTCGGAAGTCGTGCGCCTCGACCAGAAGGTGAAGGTGAAGATCCTGAAGGTCGATCCCGCGAGCGAGCGGATCGCGCTCGGCTACAAGCAGCTCCAGAAGAACCCGTGGGAGGGGATCGCCTCGAAGTTCACCGTGAACCAGCGGGTGAAGGGCAAGGTCGTGAACCTGATGCCGTACGGCGCGTTCGTCGAGCTGGAGCCCGGCATCGAGGGGCTCGTCCATATCAGCGAGATGTCGTGGACCAAGCGGATCAACCACCCGAGCGAGATCCTCCAGGTGGGGGAGACGGTCGAAGTGGCGGTGCTCGGGGTGGACATCGACAAGCAGGAGCTGTCGCTCGGGCTGAAGCAAACCGAGGCCAACCCGTGGGATCAGGTCGAGGAGAAGTACAAGTCCTACCAGCGCGTGCTCGGCAAGGTGCGCAACACGACGAGCTACGGCGCGTTCGTGGAGCTGGAGGACGGCGTGGACGGCCTGCTCCACATCAACGACATGTCGTGGACGAAGAAGGTCGTGCACCCCAATGAAGTCGTGAAGAAGGGCGAGCAAGTCGACGTGGTCGTGCTCTCCGTGGACAAGGAGAAGAAGCGGATCGCGCTCGGCCTGAAGCAGCTGACGCCGAACCCGTGGGAGACGTCGATCCCCGAGAAGTACCGGGTCGGCAACACGGTGAAGGGCAAGATCACGAAGCTCGTCAGCTTCGGCGCGTTCGTGGAGCTGGAGAAGGACCTCGAGGGCCTGCTCCACATCTCCAAGGTGGACAAGGACGCGGAGTCGTCGGCGCTCGGCGCGGGCGACGTGCTCGAGGTGAAGGTCGTGAAGCTGGAGCCGAACGA
>DASRJF010000328.1:0-6764 GCA_035649615.1 Planctomycetota bacterium
CCGCCCTTGACCGCCTCGCGCGCCGCCTTCAGCGCGCGGGACAGCTCGAGGAAGTCGAGCGCCAGCTGGAGGACCGGTTCCATGGGGGGATCATAGTAGCATCCGGCATCCCGCATCCGGCATCAGGGGAGAATCCTCGAAGTCACTTCCCGCGAAGGACCCAGGAAAGGGGGCGCCCACGGACGGTGACGCCGCCTCCTTGGGACTCGAGACTCCAACCCTTGGCCCCTCCGCTCGTCAGGCGTCGCGGCCCCTCTTCCAAGACCAGGGCTTGTCCTGTGAAGGGATCTACAGTCTCGCATCGATCCGGGTACTTCCCCGTTTCAATCCGCGTCCTCTCCCAGTCGAGTCCCGTATGAAGGAGCGTCGACAGGGCGCGATTCGACTGCACACAATCGAGATGCCACGACGCCGGAATTACAAACACGGCCCGGACGGGATTCCAGCTTCGGGAGCGGTTGTGCCATTCCGACCACATCTTCCGCAGTTCAGCGTGCGCCTCGGGGTATGGTTTTCCGATTACTCCTATCATCCTTTGAAGTTCTTCCAAGGCCCGGACGCCGTCGATTTTCACCCATGGATCCGCCAACCTCCTCTGGAATCCACTGCCCCGCCCCACCCTGTGGTTCGCCTCGGCCCACGCATGCCAGAACCTATCCAAGGGACCGGAGAGAACGTCGACGAGGACGTGCAGGTCCCACAAGTACGCCCGTTCCAGGAGTCCGTTGTAGGTCGAAAGGTCGGGAAGGAGTCGACGCCACTCGTCGCAGTCCTGGACCGTCACTTCGGATGGAATAAGCCTGAGAAGACTCGTCATGATCTGCTCGTGAAGGCCCATCCGGAACGAGAGACACTCCCGTGGAGGCTCGTCCCGGAGCGTATCGGCGACTGCGAACGCCAGTCGAATTGATTCGCGCGCGCCTGCGGGATCGCCATCGGCCGATTGCATTTCGGCGCGAAGGATCAACGACCTTCCAAGAAAGGCCACCCCCCCGATCTCGGGGGCGTAGATTTCCCAGGGATTCGAGGTCCACGACCTCACGAACCTGCACCACGGCCGGCGCGCACCTTCGGCGGCCAGGTCGAAAGCGGACTTTTTCGACTCCAGCCACGATCGGATTTTCGCTTGTTGCTCTTCGGATATCGCTGCCCAGCCTTCCTGGAGGACTTTCTGAACGGGCAGGCCGATTTCGTGGACCCAGTATCGATGCAAGGCGAAGGCGGCGGCAAAGTAGGGTCCGCCATTGTCGCCGGGCCCTCCGATGTCCCAATTCTTGGGCGCGGGGTTCATCAATTTCGGTTCGGACCGCACAGCTTCCAAGGCCTCTTGAAGCCGCATCGAACCCGCGAAGAGCATGATTGACCAAACGATCGCCGCAACGGCAACCAAGGCGAGCAAACCCCTGGTCGCCCACTTGGCGACCCAGAAGAGGAACTTCCCAACGTCTTTCACCTGACCCATCGTGCGATCTCCTCTTCGGTCGAGGTGGGCGGGGTCAGCAGGCGGTGGAGGAATGGACTTTCCTCGGGAATCATCTGCAATGCGGTCAGCAGGGCGGCCTCTGCCTCTGCCGGACCCTTGGGGTCCAGGATTCCGTCCTCATCAACCATGGATGGCGCCACCGCCGCGAGGAGAAGGGAGGCGCAGGCGCCCCAGGCAATCAGACGACCCGCCAGCCGATCCCTCCGGGCGCGAAGGACCGCCGCCAGGATGCGACCGCGAATATCCTGCGCGGGCGCAAAGAAGCTCAGGCGACGAAGGTCGTCCTCAATCACGGCGGAGCCGCTCCTTCAACTTGCCAAGGGCTAATCGATACCGCGAAGCGGCGGTGTCGGGGGAGCACCGAACAATCTTCGCGACCTCGAGAAAGGTGAATCCCTCGATGGCGTGAAGCAGCACGACTTCAACCTGTTCCTCAGGCAGGTCATCGAGGGCGGATGCCAGGGAATCAACGTCCGGCGAATCCGGCGATGAGGGCGCCAGGACATTCAAGTCAATGAGCGCGGAATCTCCTCGCGTCTTGGACGCGCGCCACGCCTCGCGGCGCGCGGCGAGATAGAGATAGGCCTTGGGATCGCGCAGGTCGGGGGGATTCGTTGCCAACTTGACGAACAGGTTCTGCAGCGCGTCCTCGGCCCGGTGGCGGTCGCGCGTGATCGTCATCATGTAGGCGAGAAGCCGGGAGGCCCACGCGTCGTACAACGCGGCGAGGTCCATGCTTCCGCCATTAAGACCCGGCGGGTCGGGCGATTTGTCAAAAAAACGCCGGCGGCTATGGAGGCGGCCAGTAGATCATCGCGACGAGCACGGACCAACCGGCGATGCCGCACAGGATCAAGGCCAGGAAGAAGTCCGGCCTGAGCCGCGGCCGGGCGGAAACCAGGAATCCCGCCGGCGCCCCCGCCACCCAGCACGGAAGCAGGGGCGCCCCGAACGACGCCCACAGGGACCCGTACTGGCCCCGCACGAAGAGCGCCCACGCGGCGGCGATAAGCACCCCCAAGCCGACACCCACCACAAACCGCGGGATCCCGGGCAACTTCGGCGCCATCTTCCGCCACGCCGCGAGGATCAGGAGCAGTCCGATCGATAACACAGCGGACCAGCGCAGCGCCACGGCCAGCTCGCTGTCGCTCCACTTCTTCGACTTCACCAGGAGGAGGGCGACCGTCAAGGACGAGAGGATGCAAACGACCGATCCGAGAACGACCGAGCCGGCGAATTCGAGCCGGCCCGGTTTCGACGGGATCGACTCCATGACTTAGATCCAGCCTCGCTGATAGAGGACCCACTCCAGCGCGAGCAAGGCGAGAACGATCGCCGAGGCCACCACGATCCACGGAAGGTCGCGCCACCACGGGATCGCCTCCGGAAGGCCGGGCCCGGACTCCTTGGGCAGCGAGGACAGGTCGACCGGCTCGGCTCCCGTGACGCCGACCCACTCGTCCAGCGCGCCGATCTCGATCTTCAAGAGCCCCGGCCGCTCCACCGGAATGCGCGCCTCCCCCGACGGCGCCAGCAACGAGCGCGACCTCACCTCGTCGCCGCACAACTCCGTCACCTTCAGCTCCGCCTCCGGATCGGCCAGCGGCGCCAGGTTGGAGAGCACCTCCCCGGCGCGCACCGTCCTCGGAAACGCCCGCCGCCCCTCCTCCGCGAGCCACTGGGCCGTGTGGCGCAGGAAGACAGGGAAAGACGGAGTCAGCACGAAATCGCCCGTCTCAACCCCGAACGAAAAACCGAACTGGATCCACGCCAGGCCCTGGCGACGGCTCCATACCGCCACGGGCCCGCGGTCGGACGTCACGAGCGGCTCCCCCTTGAGCACGACCGCCCGGCTCGCCTTCACGTCCGTGTAATCGACCCACCGGTGCACCGCCGCGTCCCGGTCCCAGTCGACGACTTTCACTCCCTCGACAATCCGCGCCCGAGGCGCCGGACCGTCCGCCCCCACGATCAAGTAACCCCCGTCCATGAGCGGCTTCGGAGGCGCGACCCGATCGAAGATGTACACCGCGCCCTTCCCGAACTTCGCCCTCGCCGATTCGAACGCCGAGGCCTTTGTGGGCTCCACGCGGATGACGCGCGCCTGTTCCAGCACCTCGAGCGCGCCCAACAGATGCTGATCGGGATCCGAAGCCGCGACCAGGACGACGATCACCGGTTTCGCCGAAGGGATGATGAACCCCGCGGCATCGTCTTCGGGCCGCGGATCTCCCGTTCGAAGGCGCAGCTCCAGCGCGGCGAACCTCTCGGCGGTAATGTCGGGATCGAGCTGGTAACCGACCTCCTTGCGCTCCCGCGCCGCGAGGCGGATCGGGTCCGACCTCAGGGGCACGCTCCGGTTCAGGACGTCCAGCCGGACCTCGACCGGCGCGTCGGACAGGTTGACGGCGGTGCCGCGGATCCAGTGGCGGCCGCCTTCGAGCCCGATTCGGGCGTCGGCCAGCGCCACGTTGACGATCGGCTTCCCGATCGGGACCATCGAGTGGTCGCCCGACGGCCACGGACGGCACGACAACACGATGAGCGCCGCCGAGGGATCGGCGGCACGCGCCTCCTCCAGGAGAACCGCGGGATCCAGGGCGGTCCGCGTCCGCGGCAGGCGCTCCAGCGCGCGGTCCCGCCGCTCCGCGTGGTCCGTGGCAGGCTCGACCACCCCGCTCCCGTCGACGATCGCCGCCGTGTCGGTCCGCGCCAGCCGGGCGAGGAATTCCCGCGCGCGGGACTTGGCCTCCGCCAGGCGTTCCGCCGTCATCTCGCGCGAGGTGTCGAGCACGAGGACGAACCGCCGGGGCGCGCGCGTGAGGCCGGGCACCGTCGGATCGGCCACGGCGGACGTGAGGACCGCCAGCGCGAGGAGCGCGACCAGGAGTCCCGCGAGGTGGCGCACCTGCCGGAAGCCCCACCGCATGTCTTCGGCCGGGAGCACCTGCTCCCAGAGGAAGAGCGCGGGCACCTCGAGCAGGCGGACGCGGCCCCGGAACAGGTGGGCCAGCACGACCGGTCCGGCGAGCGCCAGGAGCCACAGGGCCTCGGGACGGGCGAATGTCATGGAGGGGTTCTACTTCTTCTCGAGGATGCCGCCCCGGCGGAGGACTTCGCGCACCCGGCGGTCGAGCGGCTCGTCGCTCCGGACGCGGGCGTAGTAGAGCTCGTGCTCCGTGGCAAAGCGCTCCAGCTCGTCGCACCACCCTCGGAACCGGATCCGGTACCGCTCGGCCGTCGCGGGGGAGATCTCGATCGCGCGGCGCGCGCCGGTCTCGATGTCGACCAGCTTGAAATGGCCGCGGTCGGGCGGTTCGAGCTCCTCGCGGGCGACGACATGGATGAGATGGACCTGGTGGCCCTGCGACTGGAGCGACCGGATCGCGGGAGGGTACCCGGACGGATCGCAGAAATCCGAGACCACGATCGCCAGCGACTTTCCCTTCACGCGCAGGAGCGGCGCCGCGAAGGAGGCCCGGAAGTCGGACCGCCCCCCGGCGGTGACTCCCTCGAGGGCGGCGAGCAGGGGAAAGACCGATCGCTTGCCGCGGAGCCGGCGTCCGGAGAGCCGCAGCGAGTCCCCCATCGAGTAGACCGTGACGCTGTCGAAGTTCGCGAGGGCGATGTAGCCGAGCGCGGCGGCCATCTCGCGGGCCGCCTCGAACTTCGACGCCTTCCCGTAGGCCATCGAGGCGGAGCTGTCGAGCACGATCGAGACGTGGACGTTCTCCTCGGCCGCGAACTCCTTCACGAAAAGCGACCCGTGCCGGGCGTAGACGTTCCAGTCGATGTACCGGATCTCGTCGCCGGGGGTGTAGCGGCGGTAGTCGGCGAACTCGAGCGACGCGCCCCGCCGGGGGGTCGGCCGGTCGGCGCGGTCCTCCCCCGAGAGGAGCCGCCGCGCCAGCAGGTTCAGCGCGTCGAGCGCGCGGATGAACTCGGGGCCGAAGGCCATGGGGGGAGTTTAGCATCGGCCGGAATCTGGATTGGCCGATTCCTCGAGCCCCCTTGCCCCTCGGCTTCGGGATTCCAGATTCCACATTCCACATTCCAGATTCCAGCTTCAAGATTCCAGATTCCCGCGTCGTATACTCAAGTGATGGTCGTAACGCTCGCTTTCATTCCCATCCTGTTCACGCTGAGCGTGCTGCTCCTCCTCGTCACGATCCCCCTGGGGCTGTTATGGCGCGCCATCCGCGCGTCGCGGGAGTCCGACGAGCGGCTCGGCCGGCTCGCGGAACGCCTGCGCGAGAAGTTCGGAGAGGTCACGCCGCGGCGCCCCTTCTTCGGGCCCCCGCGGATCTCGTTCAAGGTCGAGGGCCGACAGGCGCACCTCGAGATCTCCGACCCCCGCCGGTTGCGCCTCCGCGTGGAGGAATCCCCCGGCGTCCCCCTTCCGGTGGTCATCCGCAGCCGGGGGTGGTCCCTCTGGCCCGCCGGCGGGTCGCTCCAGCGCCTCGCGAGCGGCGACGCCCTCATCGACGACTCGATGGAGATCTTCGCGGCGCCGACGTTTGCCGGATTCCTGTCCGACCGGTTCCTGGACGGCCAGGGGGGCGAGACATCGCGATCGGAGTTCGGCGATTCGCTGATCGTGCTGAAGAGCCTGTCCGGCGTGAAGAGATTCGAATTCCGCTTCGCCCCCGACGACGGGATCGGGGCCGACCTGCGGCTCAAGACCGAGGACTTGTTCTACCGGGTGGACGAGCTTGAATCCCTGCTCCACCACCTCCACGTCCTGCACGAGCGCTTCGCGACCTACGATCGGTGGGAACCCGGCGAGCCGGAATCATCCAAGAAGGACAAGCCGGACAAGAAAGCTCCCCAAGTTTGACGGCTGTCGTCTGTAGTCCGGTTGCCACCCAAAGCCCGCAGGGGCGGAGGGGGATCATTTCTTCCTGATCGGCCCCTGGGCCGCGTCGCGGACCACGGCGCTCTTGTCGTTGGCCGCCAGCGCCGTCAGCGCCTTCGCGTCCGGATGGTCGATCACGGCCGCCGCCGCCACCGCCAGGGCGCGCGTCTCTTCCGAGAGCCCCTTGACGAAGCCGAACGCCCGGCCCTTTTGATCGAAGATGCGCCTCAGGTGCGGGATCGCGGAGGGCGTGGGGACCTCGGCCAGGGCCCGGCAGACGATCTTCATGAGCTCCTCGCCCGCGGGCTCCTGCAAGAGGCGCGCGACATCGGACGCCAGCTCGGTCAGCTTCAGGTTCTTCACCATGTCCAGCGCGATGGACCGCACCGTGAATTCGTCCTTCATCAGGACCCAGCGGACCGT
>DASRJF010000329.1:0-7453 GCA_035649615.1 Planctomycetota bacterium
CCGCCCTTCTTGAGCGACACCTCGCTGACGAACCCGAGCAGGCGCGCGGCGAGACGGCCGAGGTCGGGTTGATGACCCACCAGCATCAGCGTCGGCACGGCTTCCCGCTGCATTTTCCAGGCCAGCTGCTCGAGGTCGCCCGAGATGGCGAGAAGAGGTTCGACCGTCGGCTTTATCTTGAGATGCTTGGAGGCGATCCCGGCCGTCTGAAGCGCGCGCACGAGGGGGCTGGTCCACAGCTCGTCGACGGCCCCCAAGGTGGCCGCGACCACGCGTCCCTGGAGGTCGGCCTGTTCCTTGCCCTCGGCCGTCAGGACACGGTCCGCGTCCTCCTTGGAGTCGGCCTTGTCTTCGGCCGTGCCATGCCGCCCGAGGATGATCTTCATCGTGGGACCAGTTTAAGTCTTCTGCCGCTGTTTGAGGAGGTTCAACGCGCTGCCGGCCTTGAACCACTCGATCTGCTCCGCGGTCAGGCTGTGGCGCAGGGCGATCTCTTCCTTCGCGCCGCCCTCGTGATGCAGCACGCATTTCACCGTCGAGCCCGGCGCGAGCGACTTCAAGTCGACCAGGCTCACGCGGTCCGTCTCGCGCACCTTGTCGTAGTCCGAGGGATTCGAGAACGTCAGCGGCAGGATGCCCTGCTTCTTGAGATTGGTCTCGTGGATGCGCGCGAAGCTCCGCACGATCACCGCCGCGGCGCCCAGGTGGCGGGGCGACATCGCCGCGTGCTCGCGGCTCGATCCTTCGCCGTAGTTCGAGTCCCCCACGACGATCCACCGCAGGCCCTTCGCCTTGTACGCGCGGGCCACGGCCGGCACCGGCTGGTCCTTTTCACCGGTCGCCAGGTTGACGGTGACCCCCGCCTTGCCGCTGAAGGCGTTGATTGCTCCCGTGAACATGTTGTCGCTGATATTGTCGAGGTGGCCGCGAAACCGGAGCCACGGCCCCGCCGGAGAAATGTGATCCGTCGTGCACTTGCCCTTCGCCTTGAAGAGCAGCGGGACGTCGGCGTAGTCGCGCCCGTCCCACGCCGCGAACGGGCTCAGCAGCTGGAGGCGTTTGCTCTGGGGGTCGACCTTCAGCTCGACTCCCCCGCCGTCCTCCGCGGGAGCCACGAAACCCTCCATCGGCGTGGCGAACCCCGCCGGGGGCACTTCAGGCGCCGGCGCAGGCGGCTTCAGCTTCACGCTCCTGCCGCCCGGCCCCTTCAGTTCTTCGGTCAGCGGGTTGAACGACAGCCGGCCCGACAGTCCCACCGCCATGACGATCTCCGGGCTCGCGATGAACGAGAGCGTCTCCGGGCTGCCGTCGTTGCGGCCGGGGAAGTTCCGATTGAACGAATTCAGGATGCTGTTCCGCTTCGGCACGTCGGCGGCCCGCTTCCACTGCCCGATGCAGGGGCCGCACGCGTTCGCGAGCACGGTGGCGCCGACCTTCTCGAGCTCCTCCAGGTGCCCGTCGCGGCGGATCGTGGCGAAGATCTGGTCCGACCCCGGCGTGACGAGGAACGGGATCGGCGCGCGGATCCCGGCCGCCGCCGCCTGCTTCGCGACGTCCACGACCCGGCTGATGTCCTCGTACGACGAGTTCGTGCAGCTCCCGATGAGCGCCGCCGACAGGTTGTCGGGGAAGTCGTTCGCGCGGACGTCGCCGGCCATCTTCGACACGGGCCGCGCGAGGTCGGGCGTGTGCGGCCCGCAGATCTGCGGCTCGAGCTTCGAGAGGTCGATCTCGATGATCCGCTCGAAGTACTTCTCGGGATGGCGCTCCACGTCGTCGTCGCACGTGAACAGGTCCGCGTTCTTCTCCGCGAGCTCGGCGATCCCGCCCCGCCGGGTCGCCCGCAGGTAGACGCCCATCCGGGGGTCATACGGGAAGTAGGAGGTGGTCGCCCCGTGCTCGGCGCCCATGTTGCAGATCGTCCCCTTCCCCGTCGCGCTGATCGACGCCGCCCCGGGGCCGAAGTACTCGACGATCCGGTCGGTGCCGCCGGAGACCGTCAGGATCCGGCAGACCTCGAGGATGACGTCCTTGGAGGCGGTCCAGCCCCCCATTTTCCCCGTCAGCCGGACGCCGACGAGCTTCGGGTGCTTCACGTCCCACGCCAGGCCCGCCATCACGTCCACCGCGTCCGCCCCGCCGACGCCGACCGCGATCATCGCGAGGCCGCCCGCGTTGGGCGTGTGCGAATCGGTCCCGATCATGAGCCCGCCCGGGAACGCGTAGTTCTCGAGCACGACCTGGTGGATGATGCCCGACCCCGGCTTCCAGAAGCCGAGCCCGAACTTCTTCGACGCCGCGAGGAGGAAGTCGTAGACCTCCCGGTTCTCGGTCAGCGCCGACTTCGTGTCGTCCGCGGCCCCGACCTGCGCGCGGATGAGGTGGTCGCAGTGCACGGTCGTCGGCACGGCGACGCGCGGGATGCGGCTCTGGTCGAACTGCAAAAGGGCCATCTGCGCCGTCGCGTCCTGCAGGGCGACGCGGTCCGGACGCAGGGCGAGGATGGACGTGCCGGCGTCGAGCGCCTGCTTCTCGGGATCGTCGAGATGGCCGAAGACGACCTTCTCGGAGCCCGTCAGGGCGCGGCCGAGCCGGCGGCGGACGGTCTCGAGGGCGCGGCGGGAACGGGAGTAGATGCGCTCGGCATCCTGGGGGGAAGTGTCGATCTGCATGGCGCCTCCGTGTGGCGTGCTAGCCGAGTGCCGAGGTGCTGAAGTGCAGTGGTGCCGATGTTGCGCCCTTACGGCAGCACATCAGCACAGCAGAACTTCCGCACTCACTCTCGGGCCAGCGCCTCCACGGCTCCGAGCGGATTGTCGCTCGAGGCCGCGGCGCTCACGGCGGCGAAAAACGCCGGCCAGGAGTTCCGGACGCGTTCAAAGACGCGTCGAAATTCATTGTAACGCCCGTATCTATACTGCGCAACGACGACCGCGTTGTTCAATTCCATTTCGTGCAAGCGGCGCTGCGAGCCCGACCGGAATTTCGGCGCGAGGCTCTTCAGTTCCTCCCGCGCCCCCTCGAAGAGCCCGGCGCGAAGCGCCAGCTTTTCGTCGCGGGACCGGTCCGACGCGTACAGCGCCGACAACCGCCGGTACAGGTCGGCGATGAACTCGTCGAAAAGCGCTTCATCCGCGAATCGAGCGCGCGCCTCCGCCGCCTCCGTCGACTCCCGCCCGTGGCGCTCCTCGATCAGCTGCAGGGCCCCGGTCCGGCCGACGAAGGTCGCGAGCGATTCGTTGAAGTCGGACTGGCTGCCGACGTAGATCGTTCCGTGGACGAGCTCGTGGATGACGGTGTTCGCGAGGGAGGCGTCCGACATCGAGAGCATCGAGGAAAACACGGGGTCGGTGAACCACCCCAGGGTCGAGTAGGCCGTGGACTCCCCCATCGTCACGTCCCAGCCGTCCGCGCGCAAATCCGCGGCCTCGGCCTCGGCGTCGTCCCGGTCGAAGTAGCCCTTGTAGGGGAGCGAGCCGACGATCGGGAACCACCACATGTACGGAATGAACGCGTCCGGACGGCACGCGGAGACCACGTAGGTCACGGCGCGCCGGCCGGTGTCGAAGTAGGTCGAGTAGTTGCGGCTGGGCTTGAGCCCGAGACGCTCCTCGGCGAACCGTCGGGAGGCGAAGACCAGGTCGACCTTGCGGGCGCGCGCCTCGGTGAGGCCCGGGTCGCGGTAGACGTCCTCGAGGGGGCGGCTGTTGAGGACGATGTCGAATTGGCCCTGGGCCTGGTCCAGGTAGTAGCAGCCGGTGGCCGGCGCGATGAGGGCGAGGAACCCGGCGGACCGGAGCAGCATGCGTCGGAAGCGCGCGGGGCCGCTACCAGTACTTGATGGTCAGGACCTTCTTCACCCCGTGGCACTCGTGGCAGGTGTACTCGATCGACTTCCCGCCGCGGGTCCCCTGCCGCTTCCCCTGGCCCTGGCACGGGGCGCAGTCCTTCTCCTCCGTCGGCTCTTTCTTGACGTTCGAGGAGGTGTCCGCGTAGAGGGTCTCCAGCCATTCCCGGCGCTGGCCGCTGCCGGCGTTCTGCCACCACTCGGCTGCCGTCTCGAGCTTCTGCCCGAGCTGGGGCTTCTTCTTGGGGTCCTGCCCGTCGCCGAACCGCTTCTTGAAGTCGTCGAGGTCGTCGCTGCCGTCCCCGGAGTAATCCATCCCGCCGTCCTGCCCGCCCCGGTGGATCCACGTCCCGTCCTTCATGCTGACGGTCCGGATCTTCTTCTCCGTGCGCGCGGCCCAGTGCTTCGTCACCTCGTCGGCCGTCGCCTTCAACTTCTTGCCGACCTCGGCGATGAGCTCGTCGTCGAGCTTCGCGATCGCCTCCCGGGCCTCCTGCAGCTTGAACTTCCCGCCCGCGTACTTGGTAAGCAGCGTCTGCCGCACCTTGGGCCACTGGTCGGGGACGTCCTTGGCGAGGAACTTGTCCCGGTTCGCCTGGTAATCCTTCCGCCGGTTCTCGATCTCGGTCACGAGATTCGCGTTCGCCTTGGCGACCGACGTCTCCGTGAAGTCGGCGAGGAACTTCTGGGCGTCCGCGATGGCCTTGTCGAATTCAAGCTCCGTCGCCAGCTTGCGGACCGCCGCCAGCGCCTTCTCGGCGTTGTCCTCGACGATGCGCAGGTCCATGGCGCTGGCGAGCGCCTTGAGCTCGACCTTCTCCTTCTCGGAGGGCGCGACCTTCTCCGCGCGCTGGTAGAAATCCCGGGCGCGGGCGAAGACCTTGTTCGCCGCGGCGTAATGGCCGAGATCCACCAGCTTGGCGAAATCGGTGTCGACCACCCCCTTGGCCTTGCGGTCGATCCTCTCGTCGGGGGTGTAGACCTCGCTCTCCTTGACGCGGACGTTCTCGCGGAGGACTTCCGCCGACTTCGCGGTCGGCTGAACGCCCTCGAGCGTCTTGATCTGGACGATGCCGTCCTTCTCGGACTGGATCACGCCGATGAGCTCGCGCTGGGTGTTGGTGACGATGCGCACCGCGTCGATCAGGTCCTCCGCCGCGGCATTCACCTCCGAGCCCGCGACCCGCGTCCGGATGCGGTACGCCTCCGCGTCGGGCACCTGCGTCCAGCGGACGAAGACCTCGCCGCCCGTGTCCCATCGCTTGAGGGTGAATCCGGTCTTGGAATCCCCCTCGAAGACGATCATCCCGCTCAGGACCTTGCCGTTCTTCAGGTGCACGACGTCCTGGGCCGCGGCGACGGACCCCAGGAACCCGACGAGGACGAAGGCGGCTGCGAATCGGCGGAACGACATGGCGCTCCTCCTGGACGAAAGCTCGATCCCCGCGAGATTGTACGACAAACCTCCGCCCACACCCGAGCAAAACCAGAGCGAGCCCAAGAGCGGCCCTTGACCGGGTTCCCTCACCGCCCGGATCTTAGCTCGGCCTTTGGCTCGTCCTCAACTCGCATCCGGCAGGATCTTGCGCGTCTCCGCCCTCAAGTACTCCGCGGTCTTCTTGGCGTCCCCCAGGCGCACGGCCTCCTTCGCGATCGCCTCGGCGTCCGCGATCGTGACCGACCGGATGATCTTCTTGATCTCCGGAAGGGTCGGCGGTGCGACGCTGAAGGTGCGCAGGCCCAGGCCCAGGAGCAGGAGCGTGTAGAAGACGTCGGCGGACATCTCGCCGCAGACCGAGACCGGACGGCCCGACGCGCGGCCGACCTCGATGATCTTCGCCAGCATCCGCAGGATCGCGGGATGGGAGGGCTGGTACAGCGACGCCACCCGCTCGTTCGTCCGGTCGATGGCGAGCGTGTACGCGATCAGGTCGTTGGTCCCGACGCTGAAGAAGTCCGCGTGCGGCACGAAGAGGTCGAGCGTCATCGCGGTCGACGGCACCTCGACCATGATCCCGAGCTGCGCCCCGTTTCCGGGCTCCTCGTTCTCGCGCCGGAGGTCGCGGCGCACGGATTCCAGGATCTCCCGCACGCGCAGGAGCTCGTCGACCGAGGCGACCATCGGGATCATCATCTGGACGTTGCCGAGGGACGCCACTTTCAGGATCGCCCGGAGCTGGGTCTTGAAGAGATCGGGCCGGGCGAAGCAGAGCCGGACGGCGCGCGTGCCGAGCTGGGGATTGGGCTCGGCGGTGAAGCCGTCCAGCGGCATCTTGTCGGCGCCGAGGTCGAGCGTCCGGATGACCAGCCTCCGCCGCCCGAGCAGGTTCACAGCCTTCCGGTAGGCGTCGAGGTGGTTCTTCTCGGTGGGCGGCCCCTTCCCCGAGAGGAACAGGAACTCCGTGCGATAGAGCCCGACGCCCTCCGCCCCGATCTCGAGCGCGGCGGGGATGTCGTCGGGCGACTCGATGTTCGCCAGCAGTTCCACGCGCGTGCCGTCGCGCGTGACCGCGGGAAGCTCCTTCAGTTCGCTCGAGAGCTTCTTCCCCATCACCGAGAAATTGCGCCCCATCGCCTGGTAGCGCTTCAGCGTCGCCACGTCGGGGTCGACGATGATCGTCCCCGTGCTCCCGTCGAGGATGACCTTGTCGCCGGTCGTCACGTCCCGCGAGATGCCCTCGACGCCCACGGCCGCCGGGATCCCGAGGGAGGAGGCGACGATCGCGGTGTGCGACGTCGATCCCCCGATCTCGGTGACGAGGCCGAGGACCTTCTTGCGGTCCAGGTTCAGCGTCCGGGCCGGGCTCAGGTCGTGGGCGACGACGACGTACTCGCGGGCGAGGTGCGCGAGATCCTCGCGGCGGTCCCCGAGGAGCGCCCGCAGGAGGGCGCGCTCGGTTTCGGCCAGGTCCTGGAGGATCGGCTGGACCCAGGCGACGGGCCCGTCGTCGGAGAGCACCTTCATCTTGCGCCGCAGGGTGCGCGAGACCGAGTACTCCGCGCTGTGGCGGTTGCGCCGGATGTCCTCGGAGATCTCCGCGCGCAGTTTCTCGTCGCCGAGAAGCCCGATGTGCGCCTGCAGGATGCGCGCGAGGTTGCGGTCGACGCGCCGGGACAGCTTCGAGAGCTGCTCGCCCAGGTCGACGATGGCCTTCTTCGAGGCTTCCTCGAACCGCGCGGCCTCGGTCTCGACTTCCTTCGCCTCGATCTCCTTCCGGGGAATGACGTAGGCCTCGTCGGAGAGGACGTACGCCTCCCCGATCGCGTACCCCGGCGAGACTCCGATTCCCTTGCGAATATCCATGAGTTTTCGGCGCGCGGTCAAGACTGCTTCTAGTCCGCTTCTTCCATCCCGAACCGGCTGTCGACGAAGCGCGCGAGCGCCTCGGCGGCCTCCTCGGCGTCCTCCCCTTCGGCTTGGATGACGAGCCGGGTGCCCGGCACCGCGGCGATCATGAGAAGGTCCAGGCTGCTCTTGCCGTCGAACGTCCGTCCATCCCGCATGACCCGGATCTTGGACTTGAACCGGGCCGCCTCCTTCGCGAACGCGGCGGCCGGACGGACGTGCAGGCCCTTCCGGTTCAGGATCGTAACCTGACGCTCGCT
>DASRJF010000330.1:0-2081 GCA_035649615.1 Planctomycetota bacterium
GATGCCGGAGACGAAGACGAACTTCTCGCGGTCGATGCCGAGCGTCGGCATCACCTGCTGGACCGCGTTGAGGATCGCGTAGTCGCCGCAGCCCGGGCACCACCGGATTTCCTGGTCGGACTGGAAGTCCTTCTTGGTGTACTTCGGGGCGGCGGGCTTGACCGGAGCGGTTTCGGGGCTCATTTCGCGCTTCCGTTTCCTTGTAGTGACTTCGCTTCCTGTTCGATCGCCTCGACCAGTTCCGCCACCTTGAACGGCTTGCCTTGCACCTTGTTCAATCCCCGGGCGTCCACGAGAAACTTCGCGCGGATGACCATCAGGAGCTGTCCGAGGTTCAGCTCGGGCACGAGGATCCGCGGATACTTCTTCAGGATCGCGCCCAGGTTCGCCGGGAACGGGTTCAGGTGGCGGAGGTGGACTTGCGCGACCTTGATTCCGCGGCGGCGCGCCTCCTCGACCGCGGCCGTGATCGAGCCGTACGGGCTCCCCCAGCCGAGCATCAGGATCTTCGCGTCCGGGTCGCCGTGCACCTGCGCGTCCGGCACGTCCTGCACGATGCGCTGGATCTTCGCGGCGCGGATCCGGCACATGAAGTCGTGGTTGTCGGGATCGTACGACACGTTGCCGTAGATGTGGCTCTTCTCGATGCCGCCGATGCGGTGCTCGAGGCCCGGCGTGCCGGGGAGCGCCCACGGGCGGGCGAGCGTGATCTCGTCGCGCAGGTAGGGCGCGAAGTGGTCGGGCGCCGTCTGGAACTTCACCGGGAACTTCGGGAGGTCGGAGAGTTTCGGCAGCTTCCACGGCTCGGCGCCGTTCGCCAGGTAGCCGTCGGAGAGGATGAAGACCGGCACCATGTACTTCGTCGCGATGCGCGCGGCCTGGATGGCTATGTCGAAGCAGTCGCCGGGCGTGGCCGGCGCGAGGACGCAGACCGGCGACTCGCTGTTGCGCCCGTACAGCGCCTGCAGGAGGTCGGCCTGCTCGGTCTTCGTGGGGAGGCCCGTCGACGGGCCGCCGCGCTGGACGTCGCAGATGATGAGCGGCAGCTCGACCATCACGGCGAGGTTGATCGCCTCGCTCTTCAGCGCGACGCCGGGGCCGCTGGTCCCGGTGACGCCGAGCGCGCCCGCGTACGAGGCGCCGATCGCGGCCGTGACCGCGGCGATCTCGTCCTCGGCCTGGAACGTGATGACGCCGAAATTCTTGTACTTCGAGAGGTCGTGCAGGATGTCGCTCGCGGGCGTGATCGGGTAGCTCCCGTAGAAGATCGGGAGCCCGCTCAACTTGCCCGCCGCCACCAGGCCGAGCGCGAGAGCCTCGTTGCCCATGACGTTGCGGTACTTGCCCGGCGCGTAGGTCGCGGGGGGAACCTCGTACTGCGAGCGGAAGAGCTCCGTCGCCTCGGCGTATCCCCAGCCCGCCTTGAGGGCCAGCGAGTTGGACTCGACGAGCTGCGGCGTGGGCTTCCCGTACTTGTCCTTGCCGAACTTGTCCTGGATGTGGTGGAGCGTCGTCTCGAGCGGCCGGTTGTAGAGCCAGTACAGGACGCCGAGCGCGAAGTAGTTCTTGCAGCGCTCCTTGTCCTTGTGGGTCATCTGGACCGGCTCGAGGGCCTTCAAGGTCAGTTCGGTGATGGGGATCTTGAACGTGTTGAACGCGCTCAGCGAGCCGTCCTCGAGCGGGTTCGTCGTGCACTGCGCCTTCTTGAGGTCGACTTCGTCGAACGAGTCGGTGTTGACGATGACCACCGAGTTCGGGGCCATGTCCTTGATGTTGACGAGGAGCGCGGCGGGGTTGAATGCCACGAGGACGTCCGGCTGGTCGCCGGGCGTGTGGATGTCTTTCGCCGCGAACTGGATCTGGAACCCGGAGACGCCCGGGAGCGTTCCGGCCGGAGCGCGGATCTCCGCGGGGAAGTCCGGGAACGTCGACAGGTCGTTCCCGAAGACCGCGGAGGTCGTCGTGAACTGGCCCCCGACCTGCTGGACGCCGTCGCCGGAGTCGCCCGCGAAGCGGATGGTGACGCTCTCGAGGACCTCGCGCTTGCGGCCCGTCTTCGGGGCGGTCGCTTCGGTGGTCAT
>DASRJF010000331.1:0-6886 GCA_035649615.1 Planctomycetota bacterium
GTAGAACTTGAAGTCCGCGTCGGGAAAAACGACCGTGCCCTGGTCGCGCCCCTCCGTCACGAGCCCGCCCTCGCGCCCGAACTCGCGCTGCAGTTTCACGAGCTCCTCGCGCACGGCCGGCGGATCCGCCAGGTGAACGGCGTTCTTCGTGACGCGCTCCGCGCGGATCTCGTCGGTGATGTCCCAGCCGTCGAGCATGATCCGCCCCCGCTCGAAATCCAGGTGGGAGTCGCGGATGAGCCGCACCAGGGCCGCGGGGTCGCGCAGGTCGACGTTGCGGGCGAGGGCCGCCCACGTGAACGCGCGGTACATCGCGCCGGTGTCGAGGAACTTGAGGCCCAGCTTGGCGGCCAGCTGCCGCGCGACGGTGGATTTGCCCGCCCCCGCGGGGCCGTCGATGGTGATGACGGGGAGGCGCTTGTTGACCATGCGCGGCGCATTTTAGGGGAGGGATCGAGCCCGTGGAACGTGAAATCTGGAATTTGAACGCCTCATTCCGCATTCCAGATTCGAGATTCCGGATTCCTCCGCCACAACATCTTAAGACACAATAGTTTCCGTTGGCCGTGGTTCCCCTTGACCGTTTCTATGCATCTTTGTATTCCTATGCCTCCACCAAGGAGGCCTGAATGGTTTCCGAGTTCCGAAACGAACCCCTCCTCGACTTCAACAAGCCCGACACGCGACGCTCCATGGAGGCCGCGCTCGCGGGAGTCCTCCGCGAGACGGGCCGGGAAATTCCCATCGTCATCGGGGGCGAGCGGATCAAGACCAAGAACAAGAAGACCACCACGAATCCCTGCAACCCGGCGGAGATGCTCGCGACGGTTTACCGCGGCGACAAGGGCCTCGCCGAGAAGGCGCTGAAGACGGCGACCCAGGCCTTCGACTCCTGGCGCCACGTCCCCGCCGCCGAGCGCGCCAATGTCCTCTTCAAGGCCGCCGACGGGATGCGCCGCCGCCGCTACGAGATGGACGCGACCCTCGTCCTCGAGGTCTCGAAGTCCTGGATCGAGGCGGACGCCGACACCTGCGAAGCGATCGACTTCCTCGAGTTCTACGGCCGCGAGATGCTCCGGTACGCGGGCGACCAGCCCCTCGTGCGGGTCCCCGGCGAGAAGAACCGGCTCGAGTACATCCCGCTCGGCATGGGCGTCGTGATCGCGCCGTGGAATTTCCCCAACGCGATCCTGTGCGGGATGGTCTCCGCGGCCCTCGTCGCGGGCAACACCGTCGTCATGAAGCCCGCGAGCGCCGCGCCCCTCATCGGCTACAAGGTCTTCGAGATCCTGAAGGCGGCCGGCCTGCCCGACGGCGTCCTCAACTTCGTCCCCGCCGCGGGCGGCGAAGTCGGCGACTACCTCGTCGACTCCACCCTCACCCGCTGGATCGCCTTCACGGGATCGCGCGACGTCGGCGTGCGCATCTACGAGCGCGCCGCGAAGGTCCACCCCGGGCAGAAGTGGCTCAAGCGCGTCGTCGCCGAGATGGGCGGCAAGGACGCGATCGTCGTCGACGACGACGCGGACCTCGAGGAGGCCGCCACGGGCGCCGTGCAGGCGGCGTACGGGTTCCAGGGCCAGAAGTGCTCGGCCTGCTCGCGCCTCATCGCCACGCCGAGGAGCTACGACAAGGTCCTCGACCTCGTCGTGAAGAAGACGAAGGCCCTCAAGGTCGGCGACGTGCGCAACCCGGACAACACGGTCGGCGCCGTGATCGACGAGAGCGCCTACAAGAAGATCCTCGGCTATCTCGACGTCGCGAAGCGCGAGGGCAAGGTCATGGCGGGCGGGACCGCCGCGAAGGAGGCGGGCCCCGGCTACTTCATCAAGCCGACGGTCGTGGCCAACGTCTCCGAGAAGGCGCGCATCGCGAAAGAGGAGATCTTCGGGCCGGTCCTCGCCGTGATCAAGGCGAAGGACTTCGACGACGCGCTCCGCATCGCGAACGGCACCGACTACGGCCTCACCGGCGCGGTCTACACGAATCGGAAGGAACGGATCGAGCGCGCGGAGCGCGAGTTCCACGCCGGCAACCTGTACGTCAACCGCAAGTGCACCGGCGCCATGGTGGGCGTCCACCCCTTCGGCGGCTTCAACATGAGCGGCACCGATTCGAAGGCGGGCGGGCGCGACTACCTGCTCCTCTTCCTGCAGGCGAAGACGATCAGCGAGCGGGTGGCCCAGCCGGCCCCGCCCGCGCCCCCGGGCCGGCCGGGATTCGCGAGGCGCATGCCCGTGCGCGCCGGAAAGAAGTAGGACCCGAGCCCGAGGTCGATCGTGGAGACAGGGACCCGGTTTCGTCCCGTCGCGACTCCGGTCGCGCTCCCCGGCGATGTCGCCGCCTACTTCGCGGGCCTCTCCCGCGCGCCCTTCCCCTACCTCATCGACTGGAACGAACCCGGGAAATCCGAGCGCGGCTGGACGCTGATGGGGTCCGACCCGTTCCTCGTCCTCATCGCGAAGGGCGAGCGCATCACCGAGTGGCGCGACGGGCGGTCCCGCGCCTGGGACGGCGATCCGTTCGCGGCGGTCGAGGCCGCGCTCAAGGAACACGCGGTGGATCCCGGGGACGCGGGGGACCTTCCCTTCGCGGGCGCGGCCGTCGGCTATCTCGGGTACGACCTCGGGAGCCGCCTCGAGAAACTCCCCCGCCTGGCGATCGACGACCGGGGCTTCCCGGACCTCGTCCTCGCGTTCCACGACCGCGCGCTCGCCATCGATCACCGCACGGGCCACGCCCAGTACGTCGAGACGTCGCCGCGCATCGCGACCCGCGCGATCCGCCCCGAGGACTACGCCAAGCACTTCGACGAGCCGCCGCCGCTCCCGCCGTGGACGGCCGACCGGCCGGTCGTCTCGAACTTCCGGCGCGAGGACTACCTCAAGGCCGTCGCCCAGGCGCGCGAGTACATCGCCGCGGGCGACATCTACCAGGTCAACCTGTCGCAGCGCTTCCACACGCGCCGCCGGATCTCCCCGCTGGCGATCTACGAGCGGCTGCGGGCGTCGACGCCCGCGCCCTACTCGGCGCTTCTCGAGATGGGAGAGCGCGCGGTGATCAGCTCGTCGCCGGAGCTCTTCCTCCAGGCGGAGGGCCGGCGCGTCGTGACGCGGCCGATCAAGGGGACGCGGCCGCGCGGCGACACGCCCGCGGACGACGAGCGCCTCCGCTCGGAACTCCTCGCGAGCCCGAAGGACGACGCGGAGCTGGCGATGATCGTCGACCTCGAGCGGAACGACCTGGGCAAGGTGTGCGAGGCCGGCACCGTGAAGGTGCTCGAGGCGAAGACGATCGAGACCCATCCGACGGTCCACCACCTGTCCGCGACGATCGAAGGGAGGATGAAGCCCGGCACGGGGCCGGTCGACCTCCTGCGCGCGACGTTCCCGGGGGGCTCCGTCACGGGGGCGCCGAAGATCCGCGCGATGGAGATCATCGACGAGCTGGAGCCGACGCGCCGCGCCGCCTACACGGGGGCGATCGGCCGGATCGGCTTCGACGGCCGCGTCGCGCTCTCGGTGGCGATCCGCATCGTCGAGAAGCACGGCGACGACGTCTGGTTCCAGGCCGGCGGCGCGATCGTCGCCGACAGCGACCCCGGGCGCGAGTACGACGAGACGATCGTCAAGGCCGGCGGCATCGTCCGCGCGCTCGGCATTGATCTCCCAGGTTAGCTCTAAGCTCTAAGCTTTAAGCTCTAAGCCCGAGGAAATCCGGCCCCGTCCGGCTTGGAGCTTGGAGCTTAAAGCTTGAAGCTCTCATCTCGGCGGGTCTGGATCGATGGACGGATCGTTCCGTCGTCGCGGGCCCTCGTTTCAGCCCTCGACCCCGCGGTCCAGCACGGATCCGGCGTCTTCGAAGTGATCCGCGCCTACGATGGCGAGGCCTTTCTTCTCGACCGTCACCTCGACCGCATGCGCCGCTCGGCGCGCGCGTTCAGGTTTCCCTTTCACGTCAGCGACGTGACCCTCAAGCGCGGCGTTATCGGCCTGCTCCGCGCCACCGATCAGCGCGACGCGTCCGTCCGCCTCGTCCTGACCGGAGGCGGCACGTTCATGATCCTGGCGGGTCCGCGTCCGCGCATGCCGGCCGCGTGGTACCGTCGGGGAGCGGCCGTCGATTTCGCCCCGTGGCGCCGCGATATCCGCGCTCCGCTCCACGGCCACAAGACGCTCAACTACCTCGAGAATGTGCTGACCCGCGAGCGCGCCCGGGCGAAGGGCCTCGCGGACGTCCTGTTTCTCTCGACGGAGGGCCACGTCCTCGAGGGGACCGTGTCGAACGTTTTCCTGGTCTCGCGCGGGCGCCTCGCGACCCCCGCGCTCGAAGGCATCCTCCCCGGCGTGACGCGCAACGAGGTGATCCGGATCGCCAAGTCGCTGAAGATTCCGGTCGTGGAGCGCCGCGTCCTGCCGCGGGATCTCGATCGCGCCGACGAGGTGTTCCTCACGAACGCGCTGATCGAGGTCCTGCCCGTCTCGCGCGTCGGATCCCGGCGCCTCGGACCCCCTGGCCCCCTGACGCGGTCCTTGATGGCGGGTTATCGAGCGAACCGCTAGTTGCGGCCCCGGAACACGACCACGACTTCCGGCTTCCCGGCCGCGCCGACCAGAGAGCAGGTGACGCTCCTCATCGGGCAGAGCACGTCCGTGATGGAGGACCAGGTCACCTTGTCGGTCGACGCCATGAAGGATTCGAGATCGAGATAGAGGTTCTTCCGGGCTCTCAGCGGGAAAACGGCGTCTTCCCGAAGTTCGAGCGCACCGAGTTCCCCGGGGAGGAACCGCAGGGGAATCTCGGACCCCTCGAGCAGGATCAGCACGGGCCACGGGCGAGGCACCCCTCCGAGCTCTCCCGTGGGCCAGCGCGTCGTGAACTCTTCCGCGGTCATCCATTTCTGTTCCCGACTCGGCGAGGGTGTCGACGCGGACGATGTGGGGGTGAATCCGAGCGCCGACAGACCGAACACCATCCAGAGTCGAACCAGCGCTTGAATGCGCAAGCCGCACCTCCTTTCTCACCTGGACCCCCGACACCTGCATATACGTCGGGTGTGAAGTGGGGATACGCGGCGAATCGGGCGATCCGAAAGGGTGGTAAGAACGCGGGGTTGAGCGCCGCGACCAAGGGTTCCTGACGACCGCGCTGATCGAAGGGCTGCCGGTTTCCCGTGTGGGCCGAGCTCGGAGTGGCGCTCCGGGGCCATGGTCGACAGTCCTCGTTGCCGCTTACGGACGCGGAGTCGAGACCTCAGCCCACGGATAACGCGCCCAGGTCGAACCCCGTGTGGCTGCCCAATCGCGTACCCCGGAAACCATCACGCCCACGGCCATTAACAGGACCACGGCCTTCAAAGCGTCCGGGGCGTCGACGGACCGGATGAGGCCCGTCGGCTGCCGAATCCAGGCGGCCAGCGTGGGAACGAGGTAGCCCAGCATGGCGCCGTAGACGATTCCCATGATCGCGTGCGTGACGCGCTCGCCGGGAAAAAGACCCCCCAGGGGCTTGCGAATGCGATCCTCGATCACGAAATCCGCCAGCGTGATCACGATTTCCGCGAGCAGCAGGGCGATCAGGACACCGGTCCAAAAGCCGTGCCAGCTGAACAGGGCAAGCCCTGCGAAAACCACGCCGTAGATCGACGAGCGCCCGGCGTGGAGTCTCAACTCCGGATAAACCTCGGGTCCGCGAGCCACGAGCCGCGCGCGCCATTCGTGAAAGTAGAGCGTGTCGAAGGCCCCGAGCGCCCCTTGGAGGGCGAGCAGCCCCAGGACGGGCGTCACTCCAGCACTCCTTCATAGGATAGGAGAAGGCCCAGCCACGGAGCTTCAGCCCGAATGGCAACCTGCGTGCGATCGGTTCCCCACTCCCGGCCGCTTACCCGGGGACGCAAGGCGCGAGGGAGCGGCAGGCCGAACAACCGGACCTCGATCAGCCTGAAGACGAGCGCGCCCCCGTCGATGTCGAGCCGGAAGTGAAGCGCGAGAGGCCCCATGCATTCGACGAGCACGCTCCCGTCCCGTTCGTATTGTTCCGTCACCATCGGGGTCCTGTCGAACAAGCGCCGCCACATCTCCCGGCGACCGCGCGACATGATCTTGAGCGACAACGAGACGAGGTCACCCTCGGGAGGAAATCGAAGCAGCGACGCGACCAGTCTCGCCATCCGGCTCGTTCCGCGCCGGACCCGGAACGTCCCGCTTTGCACGGCGCCGTTGCGGCCGTGAAGGCGGACCACGCCGGGATCGAGCCGGTCCCAGGATCCTCCGATCACCGCCCGATAGAGTTCGCTGGTCGCCCCTGAAGCCGCCATCGGATCCACCCCCGGGTCAGGCGCATACTAGAATGGACCGTCTTGGCGCGCACGGATCTTGGGATCCTGCCGGGCATTGGAGCGCTCGGAACCGTGACGACAGCTCCCAGGGCTGGATATCAGGGAGAGAGACGATGAACGTCCGCGTGACGGTCGACACCGTCATCTTCACGATTCGCGACCGGACGCTGCAGGCGCTCCTGGTCAAGCGCGCCGGCCCGCCGTTCCAGGGAAAGTGGGCGATCCCGGGCGGGTTCGTCTTGGAAGGCGAGTCGCTCGACCAGGCGGCCCTCCGCGAATTGAAAGAGGAGACCGGCGTCTCGGACGTCTACCTCGAGCAGCTCTACAGCTTCGGCGATCCCGGGCGCGACCCCCGCGGGCGCGTCATCACGATCGCCTACTTCGCGCTGATCGGATCGGACCACACGTCGGTCGAGGCCGGCACCGACGCGGCCGAGGCGAAGTGGTTCCCGATGAACGCCCTCCCGCCGCTCGCGTTCGACCACGAGACGATCCTGGAGTACGCGCTGGAGCGGCTGAAGTACAAGCTCGACTACACGACGGTGGGCT
>DASRJF010000332.1:0-2635 GCA_035649615.1 Planctomycetota bacterium
GAACGCGACGAGCTCAAGAAGCGCGCCGAGGCGGGCGGCGATCCCGAGGGCCTCAAGAAGCAGATCGAGGCGAAGGACGCCGAGATCAAGACCGCCCAGTCCAAGGCGGCCGAGCTCGAACAGCAGGTCAAGGACCGCGACGAGACGATCAAGAAGCAGCGCGACGAGATCGACAAGCTGACGGAAGAGCTGAAGAAGAAAGAGGGCGGACACTAGGTCCGCCTCCAGCCTCAAGCCTCCGGCATCAGGCTGGGCTTCGAGCGGCAAGCCTCGAGCCCACGGCCTCGAAGCTTCGGAGCCCTGGCTCAGGGCTTGAAGCCTGAGGCCCAGCGGCGAGCTGGGAGCTTCACGACGTGGTTCCCTCCGGATTCCTCCTGGTCCTGGTGGGTGCGCTCCTACCTCTCGCGGCTTTTTGCGTCATCGGCCTCCGGGCCTGGGGCGCGCTCCGCCGCCGCCTCCCGCATTTCCGCCGCCGCCCGCCCGGCCCGCTCGTGACGGCCGCGCTCTGGCCCCCCCTCGGAGCCGCCGCGGCCGCGTACGCCGCCGTCTTCACCCTCGCCGCCGCCTGGGCCTTCCTCGTGGAACCCGGCTGGGTCGCCGTCGAGACGTCGCGCCTCGAAACGTCGGGGCCGCTGCTCGACCGGACCTCGCTGAAGGTCCTCCACGTCACCGACCTGCATCTCGAAGAGCTCGGCGGCCCCGAGGAGCGGCTCCTCGACGTCGCCCGCCGCGAGCGGCCGGACCTCGTCCTCCTCACGGGCGACTACGTCAACAGCCGCGAGGCGCTTTCGGTCCTGGTCCGCCTGCTCCGCGGACTCTCGGCCCCGCTCGGCGTCTTCGGCGTCGAGGGGCACCACGATCACAAGTACCGGATCGCGGAGGCCTTCGAGCAGGCCGGCGCGACGCTGCTGCGCGACGAGTTCGTCCTGCTGGAGGGCGGCGACCGTCCGGTCGTGGTGGCGGGCCTGTCGATGCATCCGTCGCGGACGCTCGCGGACGTCCTGCGGACCGCCCCGCCGGACGCATTCCGCATCGTCCTTCACCACGCGCCGGAGATGGCGCGGGATCTCCGGCCCGGCCAGGCCGGGCTCTTCCTCTGCGGGCACACGCACGGCGGCCAGATCCGCGTGCCGGGGCTGGGGCCGCTCCTTCCCGCGTGGCGCTCGCCGTCCGCCTTCGGTCCGGGCGAATCGGAGATCGACGGGACGCGGGTGATCGTCAACCGCGGGATGGGGATGAGCGGGGGGCCGCTGCCGAGGGCGCGACTGCTCTCGAGGCCGGAGATCCGCCTGATCGAAATCTCGGCGAAGTGAGCTCGAAGCTACTCCATGCGCGCGAGGCGGTCGTCGATCGCGCTGAGCTTCGTCTTCTCGACGTCGAGCTGGTGCCGCACCGGCTCGATGAACCCCTTCTGGAGGGGTTCCTTCTCGCGCGCGAGCTCGGCCACGCGGGTCTCGAGCCGGCCGACCTTCGCGGCCGTGTCCTCCCGCATCTTGCGCAGGAGGTCCGCGTCGGCCCTCAGGAGCACGCCGTCCTTCCAGTCGCGAAGTTCGTAGTCGTCGGCCACTTCGGAATACTGGCGCGCGGCCCGGATGCGGCTCACGTCGTACGTCTCGTCGATCTCCGGCGCGATGGGCCGGTCGAGCTTCGCCTTCACCTCGGCCTGCTTCGACGATTCGGGCCGGAAGGTCTCGTAGAAGACCCCTTGCTTGTAATTGCGACGCCGGGGCTCGCCCGGCTGGGGCGAAGCGCATCCCGCCAGGACCAGGAGCGCCGCCGCCGTCGCCGCAATCTTCATGTGCGTTTCCCCTGCTGGAGGTAGAGGTCGTTCGCCTTCGTGTACGAATCGATGTCGCCGATGTCGTACCACGCCCCCGACACCGGGTGCGCGTACAGCTCCACGTGCTGGTGGAGCCACTGGATGAAATACCCGGGCGCGTCCCGGCTCTGGCCCTCCTGCAAGTATTGACGGAGGAGGGGGAGGTGTTCTTTCTCGAAATAGTACACGCCGATCGCGATGAGCGTGCTCTTCGGCGCGGGGGGCTTTTCCTCGAAATCGACGATCCGGCCCTTCGCGTCCACCTCGACGACGCCGTACAGGGACGCGAGCTTGCGGTCCTCGAGATCCTTCACGCACACGGCGGACGACTTCTTCCGCTTCGCGAACGCCGTGAACCCCTTGAGGGGGAATTCAAACAGGTTGTCGCCGGCGACGACGAGCAGGTCGTCGTCCACGTTCGCGTGGCGGATGACGAAGTCGATGTCGCCGATCGCCCCGAGCCGGTCGTCGGGGGATTTCGTCAGGTCGTCGAAGATTTCGATCGGGACTTTCGGCTTCTTCGATTCCTGGAACTCGGTCAGCCAGCGGTAGTAATGGCCCGCGAACCGGTGGTTCGTGACGACGTAGATGCGGTCGACGCCGGGCACGGGGAAGATCTTCTCGCAGATCCGTTCCAGGATGGCGACGCCGCCGATCGGCAGCAGGGGCTTGGGGCGTTCCCGGGTCAGCGGGTAGAGCCGGGTGGCGTACCCCGCCCCCAGAAGCAGCGCTTTCATGGAAGCGAGATTATGTCAATAAACGCCCCGGCTTCACAGCTTCAGAAGCCCCGTGTCGCATCCAAATTGATTCACTCGG
>DASRJF010000333.1:0-2881 GCA_035649615.1 Planctomycetota bacterium
CGACACCGCGGGCGGCGCGGGGGGCGGCAAGGACGACGAGGGGAACGCGATGCAACGGGGCCACCGGGGGACGATCCAGGGGATCGAAAACCCCACGGAGATCCGCGACCTCGTGCTCGGCCTGCTCCGGAAATACCGGGATGCAGGACTGGGCGACCCCGACGATCACAGCCACGGGTCGAAGCCCCGCGAGGAGGATGCGGAGCGGTTTCGCGAGATTCTCGCCGAGGTGAAGGCCCTTCGAACGGCGCTGACGCGCTGAACTACATTCCGCGGAGGGCGTGGGCGATCGTCGTTCGCGATGCGCGCCAGGCGGGCAATAAGCCGCCGACGGCGCCGACGAAGACCGCCGTGAAAATCCCCTGGGCCATGAGGCCGGGCGTGACCCGGAAGTGGAACGCGAGGTCGGTGAACGTCACCCAGTTGGCCGTCCCCGACGTGATGCCGTCGATGAAGATCCGGGCCACGATCGCCCCCAGGATGCCCCCGCAGAGCCCGACGAACGCCGACTCGAGGACGAACGAGAAGCCGATCGCGAGCCGGCCGAAGCCCAGGACGCGCAGCGTGGCGATCTCCCGCTTCCGGGAGGCGACGGCCGCGTACATCATGTTCGCGGCCCCGAACAGGGCGCCGATGGCCATGACGAAACCGACCATTCCACCCAGTCCCTTCATCATCTCCGCGCTCTGGTTCTGCGATTTGTAGTACTCCGCGTGCGGCTTCGCCTCCAGCTGGAGCCGCTTGTCGTCGCCGATCAGACGCGCGATCCGATCCATCGAGGCCGCGTCGCGCGCCCGCACGATCACCGTCGAGTACTCCCGCTTGAACTGGGTCTTGAGGTCGTCGATGTCGCCCCAGACCTCCGATTCATAGGCCTGCCCGCCCGCTTCGAACGACCCGACGACCGACCACTGGCGGCCCCGGATGAAGGGGCGGTCGCCGACCTTCAAGTTCGTGAATCGCCCCTGCGCCCCCTTCCCCGCCGCCAGCTCGCCCAATCCGGGATTCGGCCAGCGGCCGTCGGTGAGCTTGAGCCCGTCGCGCAACTCGAGCGACTTCGGGCCGATGCCGCGCAAGGCGAGGTTGGACTTCTTGCCGTTCACCATCAGGTGCCCGGCCACGGCCACGAGCTCGAACGAGGCGAGCGGATCGCCCTTGGTGTCCTTTTGGATCCCCTCGAGGGCCGCGATATCCGCCGCCTGGGAGCGATCGATCATGCTCGTGGTTTCCGTCTGTCGGGGCCGGAGCACGATGAGATTGAGCGGATGGCCCGTGCCCACCAGCGTTTTCTCGAGCCCGGTCCCCATGGCGATCATCCAGATCAGGATGATCGTGACGCCCGCGATACAAAGGATGGTCATGATCGTGGAGATCGAGCGGACCCAGAGGCTCCGGCCGTTGTACTTGAGGGGGAGAGCCATCAGACCACCTGCCTCAGCCCGTCGACGATCTTCCGTCGCGCGGACATGGTCGCCGGAACGACGGCGGCCAGGAGTCCGCTGGCCAGCGCCGCCCCGACCGCGAGCGCGATCGTGCCGGGGGCGATGAAGAAGAACGGGAACCACTGCGGATTGGGCGAGAGCTTCCACACGTTGAACAGGAGCAGCGCCCCCCCGAGGGGGATCACCATCCCGACCAGCGACAGGAGCAGCCCCTCGGCCATGACCAGGTACAGGATCCGCCCCTTCGTGAATCCGAGCGTGCGAAGGACCGCGATCTCCGTCACGCGTTCGCGGGCCGACATCGCGACGGTGTTGGCCGTCATGAGGGTCATGATGGCCAGGACGCCGACGACGATGAAGTAGACGAAGAACTTGATGTTCCCCATCATCGCCATGAACTGCGCTGCGAATTCCTTCTCGGTCACGGTCTCCGTCGGGTCGGACGAGTTCTTCGTGTGGCCGTCGATGATCTCCTTCAGCTTCGGGATGTCCGCGGAGGACCGCGCGTTCATCCAGTACGTCCCGACGATCTTCCGCCCGCCCATGAGCTCGTCGAGGTAGTCCCACCGGAAGTAGAGCTGCTGCTCCTGGCGGATGTCGGAGGGCACCGTGAAGAGGCCCACGATGTCGAGCTCGGGCACGCAGGGGTAGAGGTTGCTGAGCAGGGAGATTTTCTGGTTCACCTTCCAGCCGAATTTGTCCGCCAGGGCCTTGCCGACGATGGCGCCGGACTTGACCTCCGCCCACCGGGCCTGGACGTCGTCCGGGATCTTCTGCTCGTTCCACAGCTCGCGGTGGATCGGGTGATCCACGGCCAGGTTCGCGAACCAGTTGCGCGGGTCCTGCCACCAGCCGCCGAACCAGTTCATCTTCTGCAGCTGGTAGCCGTGCTTCGACACCTCGTCGCCGCGAAGGAAGTTCTCGAGCTCGATGGGCAGGGGGTTCGCGAGTCCCGAGGAATGCTGGATGGCAATCCGGTCGTGCTTCGCCGCCTCGCCCTCCCACGCCTCCATCTCTGTCAGGGCGGTCCGGATGAAGAGCAGGACAAACATGAGGAACGCCGTGCCGCCGACCGTGAGGCCGGTGCGCAGCTTGTTCCGGAGCGCGTTGCGGACGATCAGTCGCAAGAATTTCATGCGGGAACCAGCTCGCCTTTTTCGAGGTGCACGGTGCGGCTCGCCATCGCCGCCGCCTTCGGATCGTGCGTCACCATGACGATCGCCTTCTTGAATTCGCGGTTCAGACGCTTCAGGAGGATGAGGACCTCCTCCTCGCTCCGCTTGTCGAGGTCGCCCGTCGGCTCGTCGGCGAGCAGGATCGTCGGATCGGTCACGATGGCGCGCGCGATGGCGACGCGCTGCTCCTGTCCGCCCGACAGCTGGCGCGGGTAGTGGGCGACCCGGTCGGTCAGCCCGACGACGTCGAGCGCCGTCATCACG
>DASRJF010000334.1:0-6626 GCA_035649615.1 Planctomycetota bacterium
TCGGCTCGATCGCCGACGTCAGCGAGCGCCGCGCGCTGGAGCGGGACCGGGAGCAGCTGGTCAACCGGCTCCAGATGCAGATGGAGCGGATGCCGGTCGCGTGCATCCTGACGGGGCCCGACTTCAAGATCCGGCTGTGGAATCCCGCGGCGGCCCGGATCTTCGGGTACTCGCGGGACGAGGCGACGGGCCGCCCGTTCACCGCGCTCCTGCTTCCGCCGGAGGCGCGGGACGACGCCGATGCGCACCTGAAGTCGCTCGCGGAAGGGCGGCACTCCACGATCGCGACGTGGGAGAACGTCGCGCGCGACGGCGGGAAGCTGCTCTGCGAGTGGCACACGGGGCCGCTGCTGGAGGCGGACGGCTCGTTCGCGGGGCTGCAGGCGATGGCGATCGACACGACCGAGCGGGCGCGGCTCGAGGGCCAGCTCCGGCAGGCGCAGAAGCTGGAGGCGATCGGGCGGCTGGCGGGGGGCATCGCGCACGACTTCAACAACCTGCTGACGGCGGTGTCGGGGTACGGCGAGATCCTCCTCGAGCATTTCCGGTCGGACGATCCGGCCCGGGGCTACGTCGAGGAGATCCGCGTCGCCGCGCACCGCGCGGCGGACCTGACGCGCCAGCTCCTCGCCTTCGGCCGCAAGCAGGTGCTCGAACCGGCCGTCCTCGACCTGAACAACGTGCTGGGCGGCATGGACAAGCTGCTGCGCCGCGTCCTCGGGGAGGACATCTTCCTCGGCACGGTGCTCGCCCCCGATCTCGGCCGCGTCAAGGCGGACCGGGGCCAGATCGAGCAGGTGATCATGAACCTCGTCGTGAACGCGCGCGACGCGATGCCGAAGGGCGGGAACCTGACGCTCGAGACGCGGAACGTCGAGCTCGACGCGACGTACGCGCGGGAGCATCCCGACGCGTCCCCGGGGCCGCACGTCCAGCTCGCCGTCAGCGACACGGGCGGGGGGATTCCCGCCGAGGTCCTGCCGCGCATCTTCGAGCCGTTCTTCACGACCAAGGAGCGCGGGAAGGGGACGGGGCTGGGCCTCGCGACGGTGTACGGGATCGTGAAGCAGAGCGGGGGGCACATCACGGCGTACAGCGAGCCGGGGCGGGGCGCGACGTTCAAGGTCTACCTGGCGCGCGTCGACGCGATGGTCGTCAAGGCGCCCGCGCACGACACGGACCGCAGGGTCCTCTCCGGCAAGGAGACGATCCTGGTCGTGGAGGACGAGGCGCCGGTGCGGAAGCTCCTCCTGCAAGTCCTGGCGCGGCTCGGGTACACCTTGATCGAGGCGGACACGGGGATGCATGCGCTCAAGGCGATCTCGAAGCACAACGGGCCGATCCACCTGATGGTGACGGACGTGGTCATGCCGGGGATGAGCGGGCGGGAGCTCGCCCGGCAGATCGAGCCGCTCCGGCCGGAGACGAAAGTGCTGTACATGTCGGGATATACCGAGGACGCCATCGTCCATCACGGCGAGCTGGATCCGGGGACGGCGTTCCTGGCGAAGCCGTTCACGCCCCACGCTTTGGCGGCCAAGGTTCGCGAAGTGTTGGGCTAGTGTCGCATCCAGATTGATTTACTCGGTTGCCCCACGGCCCCTTCGGATGCGACAACTGTTGGAAGTTCGGAGTTCGGAGTTCTGGGTTCTGAGTTCGTTCAGAGTTCCGCGTTCACCGTCCACTCCGAACCCGGAACTTCGAACGAACGCTGAACGCTGCACTCAGAACGTTGAACTTCCAGCGTCAGAATCAACTTTGACGCAACGCCAGCTCTCAACCTTGATCGCTACCGGGAAGGAATCCAAAGCTGTTTGCTGTGGGAGAGGACCATTCGCGCGCGGGTGAGGCCGGCGGCGCCGGGGCCGCCCGGCGTCGCGCGCGCGAAGACGAGCGTGCATCCCGCCTCGGCGGCGTCGAGCAGCCGCGCCCGCAGGAGCGCCGCGTGGACGCCGCGGCGGCGCATCGCGGGGAGCGTCGCCGCGCTCGCCATGTACCCGACGTCGCCATGGAGGGAGAGGATCCCCGCCCCCGCGGCCGTGCCGCCGATCTCGGCGAGGTAGAACCTCCAGTTCTCGAGCTGCTGCCACGCGTCCACGTCGCTCCGGCGGATGTCGGTCCGGTCGAACGCGGCCACGTAGGTGGACGCGAACCGCGCGAAGTTCGAGCGGTCGACGCGCCGCACTTTCGCCTCCCCGGTCGCGGGCGGATCGACTCCCGCCATCGCGGCGAGGATGTAGAGCTCGCCCGCCGGCGCGTAGCCGGCCGGCTCGCCCGACAGCGTCTCGAGCCGGGGCCGGATGCGGAGCTCGCGGTAGAAATCGGCGACCGCCTGGAGCAGCGGCGCCGTGGGGCGCTCGCGCAGGAGGGCCGTGTTCATCCAGTCGACGTCGGGCCGGTTCCTCGCGGCGAAGAGGACGGCGCCGGGAATGTCGCGGACGACGGCGCCCGCGTCCTTGAGCGCGGCCTGCCGCTCCTCGAAGTAGTCGGCGTACGCGTCCTCGATCCGTTCGACGGGTCCTTCGATCATGCGTCATCCCGGGAGACGAATGGGGGGGGCTCGGGCGGGGGCAGCGCCACGAGGCGGACGAAGACGTCGCGGCCCTGGACGCGCGTCTCGTAGCACCGGACGTGGATCTCGGGCCGCTCGACGTTGGCGCCGGTGACGACGTCGTACCGCCACTGGTGGAACGCGCAGGTCACGACCTTCCCGCGCAGCTCGCCCTGCGTGAGCGGGAAGTGCTGGTGGGTGCAGACGTCCCGCGTGGCGTAGACGCGGCCGTCGACGTTGTACAAGGCGACCTCCTCATCCTCGACCTTCACCCCGATCATGCGGCCCGGGGGAAGCTGGTCCAGCGAGGCCACCTTGACGAAATCAATCACGCGGCCATGATAGCAGCACCAACGATGACAGATAACGGATGATGGATGACAAAGACACACGAGATTCTTGAATCGCTGCTCGCGGGGAATCAACGCGCGATCGCGACGGGAAAAGCCGCGCCGCAGCCGGCCGAGCGGCGCCCCATCGCGGCGGTGGTCGCCTGCACGGACGAGCGCGTCGTGCCCCAGGCGATCTTCGACCAGCCCCCGGGCAAGCTCTACATGGTGCGCGTCGCCGGCAACGTGATGACGCCGGAAGTCGCGGGGAGCCTCGAGCTCGCCGTCCTCCGCCTCGAGGTCCGGCTCATCGTCGTGATGGGGCACACCGACTGCACGGCGGTCCGGATGTCGGGCGCGACCGGGTGGTACGAGGGGGCGTCGTTCGACATCGCGCGGCGGATCCGGTCGTCCACGAACGCCTTGAAGTCCGACGCGTCGCTCGACGAGCGGGTGCAGGCCAACGTCGAGGGCGCGATCCGCGACCTGCGGGAGATGAGCCGATCCTTGCGTGACCTCGAGCTGGGCGGGACGTTGAAGATCGTCGGCGCGATCTACCAGACGGAGACGGGGAGGGTGGGGTTGATCTAGCGCTCAGCTATCAGCAAGAAGCTGACAGCTGCTGAGTGCTTCGGGAAAATCAGTCCCTGCGAATGCGGCTGGCCAAACCCAGCGCGACGGCGGTCTGCGGCGCGCAATTCCGAAGGATCTGCTGGACGTCCTCGTCCACTTCCATCGGCATGTGCTGGATGGGGTCCCACACGTGGGCGGGGCGTTGCAGGAGCTGCTCGAGGTTCTCCGCGAGTCCGGTCATTCCCGATCCGCCGCCGGTCAAGAGCACCTCGTGGACCTTCTTGTCGTGCTGGTTCTCGAAGTAGTCGATCGAGATCTGGATGTCGTGGCAGAGGTCGTCGAGGACGCCCGCGACGGACTCGACCATGCGGGGCGCGTCGCCCGAGTCGTCGCGGAGGCGCTCGGCCTCCTCGTTCTGGACGACGACGATCGGCATGCCGGACGCCTCGAGGTCCTCCTCGGGCGTCGGCTTGAACTTCTCGGTGTCCCCTTCCTCGAGGACGACGAGCGCCTCGGTGCCGCCGCCGTCATCCTTGCCGCCGCGGCCGCCGCCTCCGCCCGAACCGGCCGAGACGTCGCGCTTGAGGGCCTCGGCGTCGTGGGATCCCAGCCCGGTGCGCGCGGCGATGGCTCCGGTGAAGTCGTCGCCGCCCTTGTAGATCTCGCGGGTGAAGTAGGGGCCGGAGTCGTCCATGATGTGGACGGAGGTCTTGGAGGCGCCGATGTCGGCGAGGGCGATGAGCCGCCCGGGCACGACGGATTGCGGGTTGACGAGGGCGCCGAGTTCGTACGCGTTGCCGAGGGCGAAGGCGTCGACGTCGAGGATGACGGGGGTGAGGCCGGCCTGCTCGATCGCGGCGACCTGCTCGTCGACGTAGCTGCGGCGGGCGGCGACGAGGAGGACGCGCATCTCGGGATCGACCGACGAGCTCTGGCCTTCGATGTTGCCGAGCTTCTGGACATCGTGGACAACCTCGTCGACCTCGACGGGGATGTACTTGCCCATCTCGTACTTGGCGGCGTTGACGATCTCCTCGTCGTTCATCTGGGGCATGACGACGTAGCGGACGTAGACGGAGCGGCCGGAGACGGAGGCGACGACGCGCTTGGTCTTGAACTTGCGGGCGTCGAAGATCTCCATGAGGGCGTCGGCGGCGGTGCGCGGGGGGACGATCTCGGCGATGCCGAAATTGGTGATCTTGAACGTGTTGTTGTTTTCGGTGAGCTGGACGGCCTTGACGTAGCGGGTACCGATGTCGAGCCCCACCAGGTGTCTCAACGCCATTGGGTTAGATCATATCACGAAGGGCCGGGGAGGGAAGGTCCAAGCTTCAAGCTCCAAGCTTCAAGCTTCGAGCCGGATCAGATAGGATGAGCCGGCCATGAAGGGGAAGAAGAAGGCGAGGAAGGCGCGGTCCGCGCCGGCGGGGGGCGGCGACCCGGGGGGGACGGGCCCGGTCTGTCCTCACTGCAGGCACGAGATCACGTGGGAGAACCTGGGGACGAGCGAGACGGAGATCTCGATCTATGTCCGCGAAAAGATGTACTTCTGCCCGGGATGCAGGGCGATCGTGGGAGTAGCGAGCTGGCACACTGAAGGCTAGCCGGCATCAAGCATCTGGCATCAAGCATCAGGGGAGTCGCCCCGCGCCCTTGACCCGGCGGGGGAGGGCGTTACAATCACGCCGCTTCAGCCGACCACGCGGGGGCGTAGCTCAATTGGTTAGAGCAGTGGATTGTCGATCCACAGGTTGCGGGTTCGAGCCCCGTCGCCCTCGTTCCACTCACGTTGTGATTCAAATGGAATTGGAGTGAGACTTCAGGTGCCGCAAGAGAATCGCACCGTAGCTCCGGCAAGAATCCTCAGGCAGCAACAGAGCGGAGGTGGATTCGAGCCCCGTCGCCCTCGTTCCTGATTCGCGGTTCCTGTCATTCAGTTTCAGTCGCGTCGCTGATTTTCGATTCTGGATTCTCGATTCGGCTCCGCTACCTCCCCGCGGTGACGTCTTACTCCGCTCTCCTCTTCGGTCCCCGGCCGGCCTTGCTGCCGCCGGTCCGCGCCAGCCGCGCGTGGGCCTTGAGACGCCGGTCCGCCGCGTCGAACGCGGAACGGAGCGCGATGGAAAGGTCCTCGCCGCTCTGATGGGAAACGGCGACCTCGGTTCCGGAGACGCTCAGGTAGAGCCGCACCCTCACGCGTTCCGCCAGCGGATGCTGGCCCGGACCGTCCACGCTGAGCCGGCATTCCTCCACGCCATCAAAGAAATGAGCCAGCTTCTGGGTTCGTTTCCGCAGTCTCTGCATGAGATCCGCCGGAAGCAACCGATCTCGATCCACCACCTTGAGCGGTATGACCATGGGGGAGCTCCTTTGCCTCGTCACTTCACCGCAAACGAAAGGCCCTCTCACGTCGGCCCTTTTTCACTCCGCGCGCGGTCGCCGGCGGGGCCACACCATCGACGCGCCGATCACGACCCCAACGACTCCCAGGATGAGATGCCCCAGGGTCCGGTCCGTGGGCGATCCTTGGAACAGCCGCGAGAATCGCGAGGCCAGCGAATCGGAGGACTCCAGCCCCGCGATCACGAAAGCGACGCCCAAGACGAGAATTCCGACGCCGACAGATTTGCGCATGCCGTCCCCGCGATCTACAGGGGAGGAGCAACCTTGCGCCCCGTGGCCAGACCCCATATCAGCGACACGGCAAAGAACACGACGAAGAAGAAGAAGAGGATCCGAGCGATGTCGGACGCTCCGGCCGCGATATTTCCAAAACCGAAGATCGCGGCGATGATCGCAACAATGAAGAACCCCAAGGCCCATCGAAGCATGTGAATCCCCTTTCCGATTCGAGGTGAGCCGGCCCCGCCGGCTTCAAGGACAGTACTCGCAGATGGCGGGCCGCGGATTCCGCCCACGCGGGCCGCTCTCGCACCGGATGACGATCAGAATGATCGTCGCGGCGATCAAAGTGGTCACCGGCTCCTCACTTCACGCGGAGTGAAGGCGCTGGCGTTCCGTTTGCTCCGTTGCTGGGCATGCCCCCCCTTCACGCCGCCGACCGGCTTTGCCTGCGCCCGGAATTGCTGCGCCCCGGCCACCGGGTCACGTTGCATCGCGACGGCGGCGAGGCTTACCCCCGGATGCTGGAGGCGATCCGCGGCGCCCGGCAG
>DASRJF010000335.1:0-20102 GCA_035649615.1 Planctomycetota bacterium
CGACGACGACGACAACAACAACTCCGAGGACCACCTCGACACGGCCGTGAACGGGTCCTCGGACGCCCTCGACCTCGCGCGCATCGTCATCCGGCACATGCCGTCGCTGCCCTCCAACGCCACGCTCTCGATCGCGGTCTCCGCCGGCGCCCAAGGCCGCGTGCGCGTCTTCCGGAACGACGGCGGGAGCTGGTCGTCGGCCTACGCCGCGGGGACCTCGTTCCTCGTGCCCGCCTCCCTCGCGATCGCGGGCGACGTCGAACTCGGCATCGAGGCGCGCGAGCGGTACTCGCCCGCGTGGGACGGCCGCGTGACGCTGGTCCTCGAGGCCCGCGATGTGACGAACGCGCTCCTCGGCACGGACACGGTCCTGCTGAAGTGCGCGCCGTGGCTCATGGCCTCGAACCTGTGGCCCCTGGAAGACCTGTGCGTCGTCAACGTCGGCTCCAGCAATTCGGCGTTCCGGTCGACGCTCTCGTCCACGTGCTCGAGTGCCGGCGCGACGTACGTCGAGATCCCCGGCGCCTCGTACAGCCAGGACCGGTGGGTCCAGGATTCGCACGAGACGGGCGCGATCTACCTTCCGGCCGCCGGCGTCCCGAGGCGCAGGATCGACAACGTGCTCCAGTTGTCCCGCTGGCGCGAGGTCGACGCCTGGTGCCAGAACTCCCTGTGGGGACCCGACTTCGACTTCGTCCTGCGCTTCTCCACCAACACGTCCTCGATGAACTACGGCGGCAACCTCGAGGTGACCGGGCCGCTGAATTCCTATCCCTGGGGGCGCATCCTGATCGGCGGCGGCACGTCGGCGCCCATCGGGGGAGGAACCGCGACCACCCGCCGCTTCGTGCAGGCCTACCGCGACCATTTCACCGCCTTGGACGCCCAGGGACCCTGGCTCGAAATCTCGACGGAATGGCTGATCGTGGGCCACGTCGACGAGATCGTCCAGGTCGTGCCGGCGCCCGCGAACTCGCGGGGATGGGCGGTGTTGATCGCGTCGCCCGACCTGGCGCGCGCGAACCTCCAGGCCGCGTCGGACAACGGCGGCGGAAATCTCACCGTCTTCGCGGGACGGGGAGGAGGATGGCAGACGACCGTGAGCGCGATCCTCGGCAACTCCGCGCTCATGACCTACAACGACGAGGTGCAGACGCGCATCGACGGCGTTCGGGCGGTCCTCCAGGGCCAGCTCGGCCTCGCGAGCTCCGAGATCATCGAGGTGCCCGTCCTCTTCGAGGATTCCGGGTTCGGCGGCGCCGTGGCGTACAACCCCGGCGTCGTGAACCTGGTCGTGATCCCGTCGACGAACGGCACGACGTACCTCGTGATTCCGGATCCCGAGGGTCCCGACCAGCCGGGGGATGTCTGGCAGGCGGCGACCACCGCGGCCATCCAGCCGCTCTACACCGCGGGAAGTCCGGTGTCGATCATCTACACCGACATCTTCAACGCCTACCACGTCAACCTGGGCGAGGCGCATTGCGGCGTGAACTTCGTGAGGACGCCGCCGGCGGCCGATTGGTGGGACGACTAGAAGAGCGATTGGCGATTGGCGATTGGCGATTGGAAGAATCGTGTGAGGCTTCGCAGACAGCTATCCGGTGAAGTGAGATGAACGTACTCCTGCTTGCGCTGCTGATCCAGAGTCCGACCGACGTGGACGCGGCGCTGGACAAGCTCGCCGCGGTGCGCCCCGGCGACGGCGCGGCGTACGTCGCGGCGCGGGAGAAGGTCCTCGCGTTCGGCCCGGAAGCGCTCGCCCCGCGCGGCGCCCCGGATCGCTGGACCGCCGGCGGATGGGTGCGCGCGATGGCCGCCGAAGCGTGCCGGCTGAGGCTGGCGAATCCCGAGCTCGCGGCCGCCGTCGACCATCCGGAGGGGCTCGATCCGGCGCGGTATCGCCTGTTCCGCCACGGCGAGCCGACGGTCATGCCCGCCCTCGCCCGGCTCGGCGCGGACGCCGTGGCGCTCCTGATCGAGCGCTGGCGCTGGACGTTCGAGCTCCACTCCTACTCGGACGGCGAGGCGGGCGAGAAGGAGCGCGAGACGCTCCGGAACGCCATCCTGTCCCTCCCCGGCCGCGTTCCCGATGCGCGGGCGCGCCACTTCCTCGCGGAAGTCCTGGCGTCGAAGGAATCGCGCGACGCGTGGAGGCGGGACGCGGCGGTGAGCCTGGGGATGACCGGGGGGACCGCGGCGCTGCCGCCGCTCACGGCCATCCTGGACGACGGGACGCAGCCGGCCCCCGTGCGCGAGGCGTGCGCGCGCGCCCTCGGCCGGATCGCGGACGCCTCGGCGCTCGACGCGATCCGGACGCGGCTCGCGGGGGAGAAGGACGCGCAGGTGCGCCGGTCGTTCCTGCACGGCCTCGGCATCCTCGGCAGCGCGTGGGGTTGGAGCGCGCGCGGCAAGGAAACCGCGGGCCTCGCGGAATCCATGCGGGCCGGATGCGCGGAAACACTCGTCGACGCCCTGAAGAAGTTCCCGGCGGAATCCGAGACGATCGGCATCGCGCTGTCGATGACCGCGTGGGAGCCCAGTCTTGCGGCCGTCGAAACCATCTCCGGAGATTCGACCGCTTCGCCCGAGGTCCGCGCCGCCGCCGCCCAGGTCGTGCCCGCCCTCAAGAAGTCCCTCTCCCGCAAGCGCTGAGTTCCCGACCGGGTTGGAAATTCCACGGACCCTCGGGACGTTACTAGGGTGGGGAGAGACAACCCGAAAGGACAGCCATGGTCACGCAAGTCGGCGATCCGGAGTTCAAGTCCAGGGTTCTCGAGGCGCCCGGTCCGGTGCTGGTCGATTTTTTCGCGACGTGGTGCGGGCCCTGCCTCGCGCTCAGCCCGGTCATCGAGGAGATCGCCAAGGAAATGGCGGGCCGGCTCACGGTCGTGAAAGTCGACATCGACGAATCGCCGGACGCGGCGTCCACCCACGGCGTGACGTCGATCCCCACGCTCGTTCTCTTCAAGGGGGGACGCGAAGCGTGGCGGCGGGTCGGCGCCGCGCCCAAGCGCGCGCTCTCGGAAGAGCTGGCCAAGGCGGTTTGACCGGAGGGGTGGGGGCCAGGATCCCGGGACCGCGCGCTTCGGACTTCACGAATTGCGAAATCTGTCCCAATTCACGACTGGGCCGTGATTCAGGGCCCCCCTAGACACTCCAACTTTCCAGTGATACCCTTTCGGAAACAGTCCCGGAACGTTTCCGGGCGCGACGCGGGGAATTAAATCGGGGAGGGCGTCATGCGAAAGCTGGCTATCGTGTTGGTTGCGTCTATTGCGCTGACGACGGCCGTCGGCTGCGGCGGACCTTTCTACGTCAGCGGCGTGGTGAGCGACTGGTACGCCCAGCAGTATGGCGAATCGCCCTGGCTGTTCGGCAACATCATCTCGGCCGGCATCTACGGATGGGTCTATTACATCGTCCTTGCCGTGGATGGCATCTTCGTCAACACCTACTATTTCTGGTTCAAGGACGCCCAGCCGTTCGGCGACGGCAAGGGCACGGTGTTCGAACACAAGGCGCCGAGCTCAGGGAAGAAGATGAAGTAAGGCGTTCTCGCAGCATCGAAAGACGGCGCGGCGTCCCGACGGGGCTCCGCGCCGTTTTCTTTTCGCCGGAACTCTGGACTTCCGCCGGGTTCGAAATATCTTGGTGTCCATGAACGCCGCCGAGGCGATGAAGGAGCTTCAGAAGAAGGGCACCGCCCAGACGAAGAAGACCTGGATGAGGCACGGCTGCCCCGAGCCCCTCTTCGGCGTGAAGGTGGCCGACATGAAGGTCCTCATGAAGAAGACGGGGAAGGACACCTCCCTGGCCAAGGAGCTCTACCGGACGGGGAACGGCGACGCGATGTACTTCGCCGGGCTCATCGGCAACGGCGCCGAATTGAGCCGCGCCGAGCTGCAGGACTGGGTGGAGCGCGCAACCTGGTCCATGGTCAGCGAGTACACCGTCCCCTGGATGGCCACGGAGCACCCGGAGGGCTGGAGTCTCGGCCTCTCGTGGATCGAATCCCCCGTCGAGAAGATCGCCAGCGCCGGCTGGAGCACGCTCTCGAGCATCGTGTCGAATCGCGAGGACAAGGACCTCGATCTCAACGCGGTCGAGGGGCTGCTCGACCGGGCCGCGAAGACGATCGGATCCGCGCCGAACAAGGTGCGCTACACGATGAACAACTTCGTGATCACGGTCGGCTGGTCGGTGAAGCCGCTCACGAAAAAGGCCCTCGCCGCCGCCGCGAAGCTGGGCAAGGTCGAGGTCGACATGGGCGACACGGCCTGCAAGATCCCCGTCGCCACGGACTACATCAAGAAGGTCATGGCGAGCGGCCGCCACGGCAAGAAGCGCGCGACGGTGAAGTGCTGACTCCCCCTCCGCTCTGATTCCCGCCTCTTTCGGTCAGTTCCTGTCCAAGCTACGGGGAGCAAGCCCCCTTCCAGATTCCGGATTCTAGATTCCAGATTCCAGATTCTAGATTCCAGCCTCCCATCTAGTTAATCGATGGACAAACTCCTCCGGCAGCCCTAGAATAAAGGAACCGTCATTCCTTGCCGATAGTCCCGTGGAGATGAAATGCCCCCGGAACTGATCTCACAGTCCGTTGCCTTCCTGGCGACGTTCGTGTACGGCAGCTTCTTCGAGTGGACGCTCCACCGCTTTTTCATGCACCGGCGCCAGAAGCTCGTGCCCTACCCGTTCGAGCTTCACGCCATGATCCATCACAAGATCTTCGGCTCGGACGAGACCTTCCACGCCCAGTCGAAGGAGATGCTGGAGCACGTGACCTTCGTCCCGCGCGACTACCTCATCCTGCTCTGCATCAACACCCCCCTCTTCCTCGCGATCCAGTGGATAACGGGGTTGCAGGTCGCGCTCGGCGGAAGCCTGGCGGTCCTGACCTACCTGGGGCTCTTCGACGCCCTGCACTGGATGTTCCACGTGCCCCGCGCCCGGATCGTCGAGCAATTCCCGCCCTACCGCTGGCTCAAGCGCCACCACCTGCTCCACCACCGTTACCAGACAAGGAACTTCAACGTCGTCTTCCCTCTCGCCGATTTCACCCTCGGGACGCGGATCAGCCGTCCGCGAGAGGGCGCCCAAGTCCTGCAGGTGTGATCCTCAGCCGGGTTCAACGTTCAAAGTTCAAGGTTCGAAGTTGCCGGGAAGAGCAAAGTCCGACCTCGGACTCCGTATCGCGACATTGAACTCCGGACCCTCTTCGACAACTTCGAACGTTGAACCTTGAACTTTGAACTTCTACTCCCCGACCGTCGCTTCCAGCGTCTCGCGCACCTTGCGCGCCAGTTCATCCGGCGTGAAAGGCTTCGCGAGGAACGCGAACTTCCCGTCCGCCGTGGCCGCGTCCAACCCGTCCTGCTCGATGTATCCCGACGTGTAGAGCACGCGCGTATCCGGCCGGAGGCCCTGGAGCCGGCCCGCCAGTTCAAGTCCCCCCATCCGGGGCATCACGACATCCGTCAGCATGAGATGAATCGGGCCGGCGTGCTCCCGGCTCACCCTCAGGGCGTCCTCGCCGTCGTTCGCCAGCAGCACCGTGTATCCCTGCTTCAGGAGCACGTGCTGCACCAGCCGGCGCAGCGAGTCGGAGTCTTCCACGACGAGCACCGTCTCGGATCCCTGCGGGGCGGTCCGCTGCATCCGGGTCCCCCGGCCGGCGTCGACGGGCTCGTGGGCCCTCGGGAAGCGGATCCGGAAGGTCGCGCCGCGCCCGGGTTCGCTGTCGACCTCGATCGATCCGCCGGCCTGGCGGACGATTCCGTAGACCGTCGAGAGCCCCAGCCCGGTCCCCTTGCCCAGCTCCTTCGTCGTGAAGAACGGCTCGAAGAGGTGCGCCTTCGTGTCGACGCTCATCCCCGTCCCCGTGTCGCTCACGGTCAGGAGGACATGCGGGCCCGGGGGCGCCTCGGGATTCCGGCGCGTCTCCGCCTCGTCGAACGTGACGTTCTCCGTCTCGATCGTGAGCGTCCCGCCCTGCGGCATCGCGTCGCGCGCGTTGACCGCGAGGTTCATGATGACCTGCTCCACCTGGCCGGGGTCCGATTTCACGTTGGCGAGCCTGGGATCCAGGCGGGTCACGAGCTCGACGTCCTCCCCGATGATCCGCTTGAGCATCTTGGACATCTCGGTCACGCGCTGGTTCAGGTTGAGCACGACGGGCGCCACGACCTGCCGGCGGCTGAACGTGAGCAGCTGGCGGGTCAGCGATGCCGCGCCTTCGGAGGCCCGGATCACCTCCTCGAGGTCGGCCTTGGAGGGGTCCTCGGGGCGCGACCGGCTGTGCGCGAGGCGGGCGTATCCCGCGATGACCGTGAGCAGGTTGTTGAAGTCGTGGGCGACGCCGCCGGCGAGGCGGCCGATCGCCTCCATCTTCTGCGCCTGGAGGAGCTCCTGCTCCAGCTTCCGCCGCCGCTCCCGGTCGTCCGCCTCCCGAAGGGCGCGGCGCACCTTGGAGAGCAGCCCGCCGAGCCGGTCCTTGACGACGTAGTCGGTCGCGCCTCCCTTGAGGCTCTCGATCGCGCGCTCCTCGCCGATCGTGCCCGACACGAAGATGAACGGGACCTCGGGATTCGCGTCGCGGACGACCTTGAGCACGTCCATGCCGTCCATGCCCGGCAGGGAGTAGTCGGAGATGACCAGGTCGGGCTTGAACTCGGCCATCGCCCGATCCAGCTCCTCGCGCGACTGCACGCGCTTCGAGACGAAGTCGAGGCCGCCCTTGCGGAGGTCGCGCTCTTCGAGCTCGGCGTCCTCCGCGGAATCCTCCACCCACAGGATGCGCAGGCGTTTCATGGGTTCCCTGTCCTCCCCGGGGATTCCATCATACCCCTCCGCCCCCCTCGGGAGAGCCGGGAAGGACAAATGTGAACGTGGCCCCGGACCCGACGCGGCCCTCGGCCGCCACGCGGCCCCCGTGCCGCTGGATGATGCGCTGCACGAGGGCCAGGCCCACCCCCGTGCCCTCGAAATCCTCGGTCCGGTGGAGGCGCTGGAACACCCCGAAGAGCTTGTGGGCGTACTCCATCTCGAACCCCACGCCGTTGTCCTTGACGAAGTAGGCGGTCCCGCCGCCGTCGGCCCCGGAGCCGATCTCGATCACCGCGGGGTCGCGCCCCTTCGTGTATTTGACGGCGTTCGCCACGAGGTTCGTGACGACGACCCGGAGCATCGAGGAGTCGCCGTGCGCCGGCGGCAGCGCCCCGCGGCGGAATTCGAGGCGGCGGCCGGGGGCGGCCGCGAGCGCCTCGTCGCAGACCAGCGTCACGAGGCTTTCCATGTCGACGGGAGACAGGTGGAGGGGCTGGCGGCCCAGCCGGGAGAAGTCGAGCAGGTCGTCGATCAGCTCGCCCATGCGCTTCGTATTCCGGGCGATCACGTCCAGGTAGCGCCGGCCCTCGCCGTCGACCTTGTCGGCGTAGTCCTCCACCAGCATGCGGGAATACCCGTGGATGGCTCGCAGCGGCGCGCGGAGGTCGTGGGAGACGGAATACGAGAAGCCCTCGAGCTCCCGGTTGGCCGCCGCGACCTCCTCGACCTTCGCGCGGAGCTCCTCGTTGAGGTCCTGGATCGCCGATTCGGCGCGCTTCCGCTCGGTGATGTCCTGCGCCGTCCCGATCAGCCGGACGGTCTTCCCCGCGTCGTCGAGGACCGGCTTGCCGTGCATCCGGAGGATCCGGATGGAGCCGTCGGGGCGAATGATGCGCACGTCCGCCTGGAACGGCTCGCGCCCGTCGCGCGATTTCTCCATCGCGTCCTGGAAGCGCTTCCGGTCGTCGGGGTGGGTGATCCGCAGGGCCTCCCCGAACGTCCCCTCGAACCGGGTCGGCAGGGCTCCCGTGATGCGGAACAGCTCGTCCGACCATTCGACGGTGTTCGCCGCCGGATCCCACTCCCAGCTGCCGAGCTGGGCGATCTTCTGCGCCTCGGTCAGCTTCACTTCCTTGTCCTGGATCGCCTTCTGCGCGGCCTTGCGCTCGGCGATCTCCTGCTCCAGGGCGCGGGTCCTTTCCCGGACGCGCGCCTCCAGCTGGTCGCGCGCCTTGGCGAGCGCCGCTTCGCGCTCATCCACGGCCCGGAGCATGTCGTTGAATCCGGTCATCAGGCGGCCCAGCTCGTCCTGCCCGCCGCCCTCGACGCGCACGGTGTAGTCCTTCTTCGTGCTCACGGACTGCACGACTTCGGCCAGGCGCTGGATCGGCAGCGTGACGTGGCGCCCGAGACGGCCGGTCAGGGCGAGGATCGCCAGCACGGCGGTGAGCATCAGGACGACGACGACCGAGATGTTGGTCCAGAGCTGGTGCCGGATGTCCGCCAGGTCCGCCCTGATGTGGATCGTTCCCGCCCGCTTTCCCTCGGAGGTCAGGGGGTGGAAGACCAGGACTTGGCCGCCCTCGAACTGCGTCCCGTCGAGCCCGACGCCCGGGGGGATGATCGACGGGGGCGTCCCCTCGCGCACGTACCTCGCGAAGAGCCGCCCGTCCCGCCGGTAGATCGCGGCCATCACGATGAGCGGATCCGCCTGGAGCGAGCCCAGGATGGCGGCGGCCTCCCCTTCCCGCTCGGATCCGACGGCGGCCACGGCCTGGCTGCCGACGACCTCCGACGTCACCTTGAGCGTCTGGGCGCGCAGGTCGTGCGACGTGATCCACTGGTAGGTCACGAACGCGCTGCAGGCTCCGGCGACCGTGACCCCGCTGATGATGAGGATGATGACCCGGAGTTTCTGGCGGATGGGCACGTCCTGGAGGAACCGCCGTGCGCCCATCGGTTACCTCGGAGGCCCCGTGAAACCCGAGCGCAAGGGAATCCTCCTGGAATGGAGAATCCGTCAGTCTCTCATGGTGTTTCCCCCCCGTGCCTCAAGAACTTCGGACCCCGACGCACCCGCAATTGATCCTATGTTCCCGTTTCGACTCCTGTCAAATGGACTACATAGACATCAGAAATCAGACATCAGACATCAGACACCAAACACCAGACATCAGACATCAGTAGTTTTCAGTTCCACAGCGCAGCTGTCTCATGCACCTGTTAACGTACACATGCCTCTAATGTCCGAATTGTGATGTCTGCTCCTTGGGAGAACCCCATGTCAGATCAGCAAGTGGACATCCTGCTCGTCGAAGACAACCCGCACGACGCGGAAATGACCATCCGGGCCCTGAAAAAGCACCACCTCGCCAACAGCGTCCACCATGTCAAGGACGGCGCGGAGGCCATCGAGTACCTCTTCGGGACGACCGGGGACGAACGGCGCCGGCGCCAGCCGAAGGTCGTGCTCCTCGACTTGAAACTGCCCAAGGTGGACGGCCTCGAGGTCCTCCAGAGGATCAAGTCGGACGACCTCATGAAGGCGATCCCCGTCGTCGTGCTTACCTCCTCGAAGGAGGAGCGGGACATGGTGGACAGCTACCGCCTGGGCGTGAACAGCTACATCACGAAGCCGGTGGAGTTCGAGAAGTTCATGGAGGCGGTCCAGCAGCTGGGACTGTACTGGTTGCTCCTGAACGGACTCCCACGCTGAAGACGGAATTTCATATCCGACCTGAGATTGGCGATTTGAGATTGGCGATTTGGGTCAGACCCTGCCGGGGTTGTTCTTCCTGACACGTCTTTCTGCGAAGCCTCACACCAATCGCGGTGACCCTTCCTCCCGGTCTGCAATCGCAAATCTCCAATCTCAGATCGCAAATCGTTAGGGCGTCGAAGCTCCCGGCTCGAACGTCTCCCACCCGCCCCCGAGGGCCTTGTACAGCGCGATCAGCGCCGTCACCGTGTTCGTCTGGCTTTCCGCCAGCTGGAGCTGGAGGCTGAGGACGGTGCGCTGGGCGAGCAGCGACGACAGGTAATCGTCGGCGCCGCCCCGGTACCGGGCGTCCGCGAGCGCCGCCGCGCGCTCGCCGGCGCGCACGCCCTCGACGAGCGCGTCCCGCCGGGCCCGGGCCCGGCCGTAGTTCACCAGGGCGTTCTCCGTCTCCTCGAGCGCCGTGAAGACGGACTCCTCGTAGCGGGCGAGTTCGCCGTCGGCGCGCGCGTCGGCCGCGCGGATCCGGGCCGACGTGCTGGCCAGGTTGAGGACGTCCCACGAGAGGTTCGGTCCGAACGCGTATCGCGAGCTGCCGGAGCTGAAGAGGTCCGACGCGCTCTTCGCGTCCACGCCGAACGAGCCGCTGAAGGAGAGCCGCGGGAAGAGGTCGGCCGTGGCCACGCCGATCCGGGCCGTCGCCGCCGCGAGCCGCCGCTCCGCCTCGCGGATGTCGGGCCGCCGGCGGAGCAGGTCCTCGGGCCGGCCCGTCGCCACGAGGGCGGGGAGCTTGTCGAGCGGGGACGGGGCCGGGAGGGTGAGCGTGAAACCGGTCGGCGACACGCCGAGCAGGACGGCGAGCCGGTTCTTCTCGCGCGCGACCCTCGCTTCGAGCGGCGGGACGAGGGCCAGGGTCGTGTTCAGGTCGGCGTTGGCGCGGGCCACGTCGAGCTCGGTGCCCCGTCCCGCGTTCAAGCGCGCCGTGGTCAGCCGGAGCGACTCGCGCAGGTTGTCGGCGTTCTTCTTCGCGACTTCGAGCTCGTGCCGCGCCCCCCTCAGCTCGAAATAGTGGACCGCGACCTCGGCGAGGAGCGTCACCGTCACGTCGCGACGGAACGCCTCCACCATCTCCGCCTCGGCGGACGCGGCCTCGATCGACCGCCGGATGCGGCCCCAGAGATCGATCTCCCACACGGCGTCGAATCCCGCGCTCCAGTAGCTGACCTTCCGGGCGTCGGAGGGAATGCCGGGAGCGGCCGCTTCGGAGAGCTTGCTCCGGGTGTACGAAGCGCCCGCGACGCCGTCCGGAAGCAGCTCCAGTTCGGATTCGGCCAGGAAGGCGCGCGCCTCGCGAACGGCGGCCATCGCCGCCCGCACGCTCCGGTTCTCCGCCACGGCCCGCTTGATGAGGTCGTCGAGCTGGGGGTCGCCGAATTCCTTCCACCACTCGACGACGACGGCATCGCCGGAGACGCCGTCCTGCTTCGCCTGGTCGTAGGCCGGCGGCGCCTCGGTCTTGGGCTCCTCGTAGTCCGGCCCCACCATGCAGCCAGCGAGCGGCAGGGTGAGCAGCAGCAGCAGGAATCGCGTTCTAGCGGCCATGGCTCTTGCCCTCCGGCGAGAGTGACACTTCGATATCGGCGTTGGATGGGGCCGCCGGCAACGGCGCGGCCGTCACCGCATGCGACCGGAAGAAGGGGATGCGGTCGAGGACCTTCTCCTGGAACGATTGCATGTAGAGGTAGATCACCGGCGTGACGAAGAGCGTGATGAACTGCGAGACGACGAGACCGCCGACGATGACGAGTCCGAGCGGACGCCGCGACGCGCCGTCCGCGCCGTAGCCGAGCGCGATGGGCACGGCGCCCATCACGGCCGCCAGCGTCGTCATGATGATCGGGCGGAACCGGTCCATGCTCGCGTCGTGGATCGCCTTCACGGCCGGCTCGCCCGCCTCGCGGCGGTGGCGGGCGAAGTCGACGATCATGATCCCGTTCTTCTTGACGATGCCCATGAGCATGAAGAGCCCGATGAACGCGTAGAGCGACGCCTGTTCGCCGGTGAAGTAGAGCGCGGCGAGTCCCCCCACGAGGGCGGGAGGGAGCGTCGAGAGCACGGTCACCGGGTGGACGTAGCTCTCGTAGAGGATCGCGAGGATCACGTACATGACGAAGACGGCGAGGATCATGAGGATCGTGAGGTCCCGCATGGTCTCCCCGAACGTGGCGGCCTCGCCCAGGAGGCCCGCGCGGAGCGTCGTCGGCACGATCTGCGCGGCCGTCGCGTTGATGAACTCGGTGGCGTCGCCCAGGGCCCAGCCCGGCTTGAGGTTGAAGGAGAACGTGACGCTCGTGAACTGGTTGACGTGGTTGACGGATTGCAGGCCGACCGAGCGCTTCCAGTCGACGAGCGCGCCCAGCGGAACGAGGTTCCGGCCGTCGTCGGACCGGATGTAGAGCAGGCCGAGGTCCTCCGGCTTCGAGCGGGCCTCGTCCGACACCTCGAGGATGACCTGGTACTGGTCCTGGGGTTTCTTGATCAGGTAGATGTAGTTCTGCGCGTAGGCGGCGCGCATGAGCGCCAGGATCCGGGCCTCGGAGACGCCGTGCGTGCGCGCCTCCTCCCGCCGGATCGCCACGTCGAGGTTCGGCGTGCTCGGGAAGAAATCCCAGAAGACCGGCTGCTGGAAGCCCGGGTACTGCAAGAACTGTCCATAGAGCTTCCCGGCGGTCTCATACACCTCGCCGGCGTTCACCCCGGAGATGGAGTACGAGTACTGTCCTCCTCCCTGGCCGACGGCGCCGGTGTTGATCTCGAGGACCGGCCACGGCCGCATGAACGCGAGCGTGCCCGGGATGCCCGCCAGCTTGCCCATGAGCATTCCCGCCTTCATCTGGATGGGAGGGCGCTGGTCCGGCGGCTGGAGCATGACGAAGACGAACCCCTGGTTGGACGCGACGAACTGGCCGGCGCCGGTCACGCTGATGGTGGCCCGGATGTCGGGGTCGTTCTGGAGCACCTCCGCGATCTGGCCCTGGATCGCCTTCATCTGCTCGGGGGACGACCCGTCGCGGCCCATCAGGAGGCCGAAGACCGCGCCGCTGTCGCCGACGGCCAGGAACGTCTTGGGCACCGCCATGAAGAGCCAGATCGTGCCGGTCAGGCAGACGGCCCACACGATCGCCGAGATGAACTTCCAGCGCAGGAACCACGAGAGCGTGGATCCGTAGAGGGCGAGCACGCGCTTCTCCAGCGCGCCGAAGACCCGCTCCATCCAAGTGCGATGCGATCCCGGGCCCCGGTCCTTGAGCATGCGCGCGCACATGAGCGGCGTCAGCGTGAGCGAGACGAGGCCCGACGCGAGGATCGCGACCACGATCGTGACGGCGAACTCCCGGAAGACGCGTCCCACCTGCCCGGACATGAAGACGAGGGGCAGGAAGACGGCGGCCAAGGAGACGGTCATCGAGAGGATCGTGAAGCTGATCTCCCGCGCGCCGTTCAGCGCCGCGGGCAGGGCCTTCTCCCCGCGCTCCATGCGGCGCACCGTGTTCTCGAGGAAGACGATCGCGTCGTCCACGAGGAACCCGATGGCGAGCGTGAGCGCCATCAGCGTCAGGTTGTTGATGCTGTACCCGAGCAGGCGCATCGCGATGAAGGTCAGGAGGAGCGACAGCGGCATCGCCACCGCCGGGATCAACGTATCCGTGGCCCGGCCCAGGAAGACGAAGATCACCAGGATCACGAGGACGAAGGCGATGACGAGGGTCTCCTCGACGTCCGCGACGGACCGGACGATGGTCCACGAGCGGTCGTAGATGGGGGTGATGCGGATCGACGCGGGAAGCCCCCGGCTGATGACCGGCAGCTCCTCGCGGATGCTCTTCGACACGTCGACGGCGTTGGCCCCGGCCCGGCGCGACACGGCCGCGACGACGGTGGCCGCCGGAATGTTGTACCCGCGCGCCCAGAATTTCAGGTTGATCCGCTCGTCCTGGAGCGAGTCCCTGACCTCGGCGACGTCGCGAAGATAGACGGGGTTCCCTTCCCGGTAGCTGACGATGAGGCCCGCGTATTCGTCGGCCGTTTCAAGCTGGCCCTTGGGCCGGACGAGGGACGTGCCGGACGGTCCATCGAGCTGGCCCGCGCCAACGGTGCTCGTGCCCGCCCGGACCGCCGCGGCGACGTCGTCGACCGTGAGGCCGCGCGTCGCCATCTTGGAGGGATCGACCTTGATGCGGATGGCCGCCTTGGAGCCGTACACGTCCACGCGGCTGACGCCCGGGAGGATGGTCAGCCGCTGGCCGAGGTTCGTGCTCGCGTACTCATAGAGGCGGGCGACCGTGGTGGTGTCGCTCGTGAGCGCGATGTACATGAGCGGCTGGTCGTTCGGATTGGTCTTCGCGAACGTGGGCGGGGACGGCAGGTCGGCGGGCAGGTTGGCCGTCGCCTGCGAAATGGCGGTCTGCACGTCCGTCGCCGCGCCGTCGATGTTCTTCTCCAGCGCGAACTGGAGCGTGATGCTCGTGACGCCCTGCCGGCTCGCGGACGTCACCAGCTCCAGCCCGCTGATCTGCATGAACTGCCGTTCCAGCGGGGTGGCGACGTTGCTGGCCATGGTCTCGGGGCTCGCGCCCGGGTACACGGCCGTCACCTGGATCACGGGGAAGTCGACGGACGGCAGGGCATCCACCGGCAGCCGTTGGAAGCTCAGGGCGCCGAACAGGATCGCCGAGACGGTCACGACCATCGTCATGACCGGGCGGCGGATGAAGGGTTCGGAGAGGTTCACGGCTTCCCCCCTTGCGCCGCGGCGGGCGGCACGATGTGGACAGGCCCATCCGGTTGGAGAAAGGGAGGGATGGCCGTGATGATCTGGTCTCCCGGCTGGACACCCTCCAGGATCACGATCTGGTCGCCCTGGCGCTGCCCGGGCTTCACCGGCCGCATCTGGGCCTTGGATTCCTTCGAGACGACGAAGACGTAAGGTCCGTGGGCGGAGATCTGGAGGGAGACCACGGGCACGAGCACGGCGCCCTTGATCGTGTCGAGGACGAGGCGGACCTTCACGAACTGGCCGGGCCACAGGTGCCGGCCCGGGTTGGGAGCGGTGGCGCGCAGTTTCACGGTGCCCGTGCCCGGCTGAACCGCGTTGTCGAGGAACGTGAGTTCGCCGGCGACGGCCTCGCCGGCCGTTTCCGGAAGGCGGATCTCGACCCGGAGCGCGCCTTTCGCCATCTGCGCCTGGACGGAAGCCAGGTGCTTCTCCGCGATCGTGAAGTCGGCGTAGATGGGGTCGATCTTCTGGATCACGAGCAGCGCGGTCTTGTTGGCTTCGACGATGTTCCCGACGTCGACGAGGCGCTGCCCGGCGCGGCCGTCGATGGGCGACCGGATGGAGCAGTAATCGAGATTGAGCTGGGCCGTGGCGACGGCCGCCTCGTCCTGCTTCAGCCGGGCCTCCGCGACCGCGACGGCGCTCTTGCTCGTGTCGTAGTCCTGCTGCGAGATCGCCTTCTCCTCCAGCAGCTTCTCGGACCGCGCGAAGTCGAGTCTCGCCAGGTCGAGCGTCGCCCGGGTCTGGCTGACCGTCGCCTCCGCCGCGGCCAGCTGCGACTGGAAGGGGCGGGCGTCGAGCGAGAAAAGCGGGGCGCCCGCCTTGAGGTCGGCCCCGTCCGTGAAATGGAGCTCGGTCACGCGACCCGAGACCTGCGGCTGGATGGAAACCATCTCGCGCGCGACGGTCCGGCCGATCTCGTCGAGGTACACCGGAACGTCCCGGGTTTCCGCCGCGGCCACCGACACCGGGGCCGGCGGCATCCCCGGGGGAGCCTGCGGGCCGTTCTTCCGGCATCCCGCGGCCGCGAGGAGGGCCAACCCGATCGCTCCGACCTGCGTCAACTTCATGACCTGTCTCCTAAGGATCCTGGTTCGCGAACCGGCGCCGCTTCGCGAGGGCGGGGGCGCGAAGCCCGGCGGCGCCGAAGTCGATGAGCTTCCGCGTGATGGCGTCCTCGTCCTTCATCGAGCACAGCCCGCCCGAGATCCGCTCGATGTCCTTGTGGCAGGACCACGTGTGGACGAGGGCTCCCATGATGAAATGCATGCGCCAGAACAGGTCCCCGACGGGGACGCGCGGCAGCGCCGTCGTGAGGGCGCGCTTGAACTGCTGGGCGACCTCGCGGCAGCGGCTGGTCACGAACTCGTGCATGTCCGAGTCGGGTTCCGAGTGGAAGCGGCCCATGAGCTGGATGAAGTGGGGCGCCTCCTTCATGAGGTCGAAGGTCGGCGCGATGAACGCGTGCAGGATTTCCTCCGGGGCGGGCCGGCCGCGGCCCGTCCCGTTCAGGAGCGCGAGGCGCCGCCGGTTCACCTCCCCGAGCCGCCGCTCGAAGACCGCGCGGACGAGCGCGTCCTTCGATCCGAAGTGGTAGTTCACGGCGGCGAGGTTCGCCTTCGCCTTCGACGTGACGTCCCTCAGCGACGTCGCCTCGAACCCCCTCTCGGCGAAGAGGCGCTCGGCGGCGTCGAGCAGGCGCCGGCGGGTGCGGGCGGCGTCCACGGCTTCGACCTCCCGGAATGAAACGTTCAATTCAAACGGTCGTTTGAATTAATAAAAACGCGCGCGGATGTCAAGGGCGAAAAAAAGGGGCTTGGATTCCGGGGGCTTTCGGGGGATGATTCCCGCAGGCGTTCAGGGAGGAACTCATGAAGACGACACCCGCGATCCTGGCCCTCGTGCTGGTCCTCGCGTGCGGCTGCGGCGGCGACGGCGGAAGCGGCGGCGGCCTCATGACCGGTTCGACCTCGACATCGCCGGTCGTCGTTTCCCAGGCCCAGAGCGTCCCGACGGCCGCGGCGGCGGCGGGAGCCGTCGACACGGCGACCCAGGCCGTCACCCACGTGATCCTCGATCCCTTCACGGAGGGCGAGGCGTCCGACGCGCCCCATGCGTTCCTCGCGCCGGCGACCTTCGAATTCACGTCGCACGTCGAGTTCGAGATCGACCTGGACTCCACGGGGAGGTCCGGCAACGACCGCTTCCCCAACGTGTCGGGCGTCCTCCTGGTCACGGTCGACGGCCTGCTCGCGGGCACGTGGCTGGCCGGCGAAGCGTCCTACGCCGTCCAGATCGAGGTCGGGACGGATGTGGTCCATGTCGATCCGGATTCGGGCATCGAGACGCTGATCCCCGCCGGGTCCTCGTGGTCCTGCTCGGTGGCGGTGACCTGGGATATCACGGACTCGCAGAATTGGCTCGTCCTCGCCACCACGACGAAGGCCATCGACATCGAGGGCCTCGTCGTCACGGAGGGCGAGCAGGTCACCACGGTCGGCATCTCGGGCGCGCGCGAAGTCGTGACCGCCATCGCGAAGATCGACGGCGAGATCGCGAAGGAGCGGGCGATCACAGGGTCGTTCACGATCACGATCGAGGACGGCACGAACACCGTGACCGTGGTCATCGAGTACGACGTCGACGGGCTGATCCTGGTCACCATCGGGGACGAGCAGTTCGGACCGTTCACCCCGGCGGAGTTCCGCGAGTTCATCCAGGACAACCTGGTCGTCTAGGGGCCGATTGGCGATTAGCGATTTGTGATTGAGACCCGCAGCCGCAGAACACGTAGATTTTCCCGGCATCGCCGAGCCTTCGAGCTTCTCAGGGCCGTTCCTCAAATCGCAAATCGCAAATCACTAATCGTTTTTTGCCCATTTCCGTCGTACACCTAAGTGCGTGTCAGCTCACTGTGACGTTCTGATCGTCGGGGGCAGCGTCGCCGGATCCTCCCTGGCGATCCATCTCGGGCGCCGCGGCCTGCGCACAGTCCTCTGCGACAAGGCCCGCTTCCCGCGGCGCAAGGCCTGCGGGGAGGGCCTCCTCCCCCACGGCGCGGCGGAGCTGGAGTCGCTGGGCCTCGGCGATCCTCCCGGGACCCGGGTTTCCGGCTTGCGCTACTTCGCGCCGTCCGGCCATTCCGCCACCGCCCGATTCGGCCCGTGCGGACTGGGACCGGGCTGGGTCGTCCACCGCGACGTCTTCGACCGATGGCTCCTGGACCACGCGCGCGCCACGCCCAACGTCGAGGTGCGGGAAGGGGATCCCGTCGCCGACATCGCGACCGCGGGCGCCGACGCCACGATCGTCGTGGGCGCCGACGGGCTCCATTCGATCTTTCACCGGCAGCCCCCCTTCCGACGGATCCAGCCCCGGCGGGCGCGCGTCGGCATGAGCGCCGTCGTCCGCGGTTATGACGCCGGCGACACGGTCGACGTCTTCCTGGGTCCGGGCGGCGAGGCGTACGTCGGACCGACGGGGACCGCGGAGACGTCGCTCGCGCTCCTCCTGGAGAAGGGCACGCGGCCCGAAGATCTGCTCGCGGGCATCCCCGCCCTTCGCGGAATCGAGATCCTCCGGCCCTTCATCGGCGCCGGGCCGCTCGGGAGCGTGGTGACTCCCGTCGTGGACGGTCGCGCGCTGCTCATCGGGGACGCCGCGGGCGCCGTCGATCCGATCACGGGCGAGGGCATGTCGCTCGCCCTCATGTCCGCGCGCGTCGCCGCGGAAGCGATCCAGGAGACGATCGAGTCCGGCGACCTGCGCTCGCTGGACGGGTACGCCGAGGCGCGCGCCAGGTTGTTCGCCCCGGCCCGGCGCCTGGCGGAGTTGCTCCTGGGGGCGAGCGCCCATCCCTGGCTCGCCGATCGCGCGGTCCGCAAGCTCGCGAGAGACCCGCGCCTCTTCTCGCGGCTGCTCCATTCCGCGTGCGGCGGCGGGCCGGTTCGACTCCGGGACCAAGCGGCGCTCGTGCTGTGAAGTTCCGATCCCTGGCACCCGAGAGACTGGACGTGGAGGATCCTCCACGCGAGCTCGTGGAGGGTTCGAACCGCTTCCTTTCTTTTGTCAATCGCCGGCTCGGCGGCGTGAGGGCGACGCGGCGGGCGTTCGAGGAATTCGCGCCGGGCTGGGGAGCGGCGCCCCGGATCCGCGTGCTCGACGTGGCGAGCGGCGGCGGGGACATTCCCGACGCCCTCTCGCGATGGGATCCCCGGCTCGAGTTCACCCGCCTCGACATCCGGGCGGATCCGTCGGGACGGGTGGAGGTCCGGGGAAACGCCCTGCGACTGCCGTTCCGCGACGGATCGTTCGATTACGTGATCACGTCGCTCTTCCTGCACCACCTCGGCGACGAGGCGGCGGCCGCCGCCCTGAAGGAATTCGACCGCGTGGCGCGCCGAGGACTCGTGATGAACGACCTGCTGCGCCGCCGGCGGCTCTACTGGTGGACCCGGTTCTTCACGCTGTTCGGCAACGAGATCGTGCGCCACGACGGACCGCTGTCCGTCCTGAAGTCGTTCACGGTCGAAGAGCTGCGCCGGCTCGCCGCCCCGTTTCCCTACCTCAAGACGCGGGTCTGCTTCGGCCACCGGGTGATCCTCTACGGAGAGAAACATCGGAACGCGTCTTGAGCGTTCAACCGACGGGGCCAGGCGATTCGAGATTTGCGATTGGCGATTGGCCATCCCTCCCGAGGGGTTGACTCTCGATCCAGGCCTTCAAGCCGGCGACGTCCGCGACCGTGTGCCGCTTGATGATTCCGCGCACGACGGGATAGAGGATTACGCCGACACAGCCGAGGCGAGCGGCCGTGGCCACCAGGTCCACTCGCGTCGAGTCCGGTCCCGCCTCGGCGAAATCGACCCGGAACCGGAACTCGCCCCGGCCCGCCGTCCCCTGCCTTCCGTCGGCGAACACCTCGCTGCGGTGAGGCGGTTCATACACCGTGATCTCGTAGATCTCGGTGTCGTCGCGGCCCAGGATTGTCCGCGTCTCGCGGTAGCGGCTTCCGACGCGCACGGGGCCTTCGGTCAGTTTTTCGATCCGGACTCCGGCCGGGAGCCACTCCATCGCGCGGTCGATGTCGTTGGTGAGGGCGAAGACCCTCTCCCGGGGAGCCTTGATGATCTCGGTGAAGCGGAATTCCAACGGTCACTCCTTGGGGCCGATGTAGTCCGTTGCGAGGACGATGTCGTCGAATCGGACTCGGTTCTTCTTGCGCAACTCGACGTCACCCCCGCGCGGAATGCGAGTCGTGACGTAGTACAGGAGCCACACGGCGTTGACGTCGAGCTCTTTGGCCGTGCGCCACCGGAATCCGCCCCAGCGGCCGGCGCACCGGCCGTCGATCCAGAACGCCTGCTCGCCGTCGGCCTTGCCGACCGTGTTGCACTTCAGCATGATCTCGACGCAGATCCACCGGCCGCGCGCCACGAGGACGTCGGGTTTCCCGCGGAACGAGTTGCCCCAGAACTTCCCGTCGGGCGCCTTCTTCATCTCGCACCAGTACGAGTAGAAGTTCCAGGCGCCGGGGGGCGCCAGCTTCCCCCAGTCGCCCCACGGCTCGATGCCCGTCGAAAAGCGTTTGTCGCCGTCCGGCCTTTCCCCCGCGCCGCCCTGCGGCCACCGCGTCGACGGGTTGTAGCCCACCAGGTGGACGAAGTGATGGACGAACCCGTGCTCGGGCTCGAACCAGACGTAGAAGCGCAGGTGCGCGGT
>DASRJF010000336.1:0-3375 GCA_035649615.1 Planctomycetota bacterium
CTTCGGGCCGCTTAGGAGGCTTCCTTCTGCGAATCGCTCTTTTTCGGCGAGAGCTTCTTGGGGGCGATCGGCTCGTCGCCGCGGACGTTCCGGCCCGTGATGACGTACTCCCGGGCGTCCTTGCGCGAGGGCAGGTCGAACATGACGTCGAGCATCTTGCTCTCGAGGATCTGGCGCAGGCCCCGGGCGCCCGTCTTCTTCTCGAGCGCCTTCTTCGCGACCTCCTCGAGGGCGTCGGGCGTGAAGTCGAGCCGCGCGTTCTCCAGCTCGAAGAGCTTCTTGTACTGGCGCACGATCGCGTTCCGCGGCTCCGTGAGCACGCGGACGAGCTGCGCCTGGGTCAGGGGCCGCACGACGCACTGCACCGGGAGGCGGCCGACGAACTCGGGGATCATGCCGAACTCGATCAGGTCCTCGGGCTCCACCGCGTCGAGCGTGTCGCCGAGCTCGGACTCGTCCATCTGGCCGCCGGACGGCGTGTCCGTGCGGAACCCGATCTGCTTCTTGCCGCGGCGCCGGGCGATGATGTTCTCCAGCCCGTCGAACGCGCCGCCGCAGATGAAGAGGATGTGCGTCGTGTCGACCTGGATGTACTCCTGCTCCGGGTGCTTGCGGCCGCCCTGCGGCGGGACGTTGGAGATCGTCCCCTCGAGCATCTTGAGGAGGGCCTGCTGGACGCCCTCGCCCGACACGTCGCGCGTGATCGAGGGGTTGTTCTGGGTCTTCCCGATCTTGTCGATCTCGTCGATGAAGATGATGCCGCGCTCGGCGCGCTCGACGTCGAAGTCCGTCTCGTGGAGGAGCTTGAGCAGCAGGTTCTCCACGTCCTCGCCGACGTAGCCCGCCTCCGTGAGGGTCGTGGCGTCGCCGATCGCGAAGGGGACGTCGAGGATCCGCGCCAGCGTCCGCGCGAGGAGCGTCTTGCCGCACCCCGTCGGGCCGACGAGGAGGATGTTCGACTTCTCGAGCTCCACCTGCGAGTCGAGCACGGGATGCATGATCCGCTTGTAGTGGTTGTTGACCGCCACGGCGAGCGAGCGCTTCGTGCGGTCCTGGCCGACGACGTACTGGTCGAGCTCGGCCTTGATCTCGGCGGGGGTCGGGAGCCGCTTGACGGGGTAGGGGCGGGCCGCGCCGGACCTCGCGGTCTTGTAGGACTTCTTCTTGTCGCCTTTCAGGATCTGGTTGCAGATCTCGACGCACTCGTTGCAGATGCAGATCTTGTCGGGGCCGGAGATGAGGTTGGAGACCATCCCTTCCGCCTTCGTGCAGAAGGTGCAGGTCCGGCCTTCACCTTTCTTCTTGCCTGTCATGCGGTTGAAGCTAATTATCGGCTTCTTTAGCTCCAAGCTCCAAGCCAGAAGGAGCCCGTACGGGCTCGGGCTTAAAGCTTAAAGCTTAGAGCTTAAAGCTTGCGCTAGCGATCTTCTCGGGCGGCGAGGTCGCCGCCGCCCTTGGCTTCGCCCTCGATCTCCTTGAGCGATTCGACCACTTCGTCGACGAGGCCGTACGTCTTGGCCTCCGCGGCCGACATGAACTTGTCGCGGTCGGAGTCCTTCTCGATCTGGGGGATCGGCCTCCCCGTGTGCTTCGCGATGACCTCGTTGAGCCGCTTCTTGAGGGTCAGGATCTCCTCGGCGTGGATCTTGATGTCGGACGCCGTGCCCTGCGCGCCGCCCCACGGCTGGTGGAGCATGACGCGCGAGTTGGGGAGCGCGTACCGCTTCCCCTTGGTGCCGGCGGCGAGGAGGATCGCGCCCATGCTCGCGGCCTGGCCGATGCAGTAGGTCGCGACGTCGCAGTGGACGAACTGCATCGTGTCGTAGATCGCCATGCCCGCCATGACGCTCCCGCCCGGCGTGTTGATGTAGACGTTGATATCCTGGCTCTTGTTCTCCATCTGCAGGAAGAGCATCTGCGCGATGACGAGGTTCGCGATGTAGTCGTCGATCGGCGTCCCGATGAAGATGATGCGGTCCTTGAGGAGGCGCGACCAGATATCGTACGCGCGCTCGCCGCGCCCCGTCTTCTCGATGACGACCGGCGTCAGATAGCCCATAAGGAAGTCTCTCCCGAAACCGGAATCATCATATAGAAGGGGAATGGACGCGCAACACTGCTTCTGAAATCAGGAATACGGAAGGTGGAAGCGGGAATGTGGAATGGAATGGGGAATGCGGAATTCCCGATTCCATTCCCGCTTCCCCCTTCCCGCTTCCACTACTCGATCACCGCCTTGGACAGGAGAAATTCTCTCACCTTCTCTTCTCTCATGGATCGCCTGAGCGGCGCCAGCATCTCGCGGTCCTCGAGCGCGGCCCGGACTTCGTGGGGATGGCGGCCCGCCTGCCCGGCCATGGTCTGGATGCGCGCGTCGACGTCGTCCTCGGTGACGAAGATCTTCTCCTTGCGGGCGATCTCCTCCAGGACGAACCGCTCCCGGAGATGGCGCACCATCGCGTCGCGCGATTCGCCCTCGTGCTTCGCGACCGCGGCGTCCACTTCTTCCTCCGGCGCCCCCCGCATCACGAGCTCCGCGCGGGCGCGGTCCTGCGCCTCCTTCGTGCTCGCCACGATCAGGCCCTCGGGCAGGGGGAATTCGTTTTCCTTGAGGATCTGGTCCAGGACCTGGGCCGCCTGGGCGGCGCCGGCCTCGCGTTCCTTCTCCTTCTGGAGATGCTTGCGCAGGTCCTCCTTGAGCTCGTCGATCGAGTCCAGGTCGAAGGTCTTGGCGAACGCGGCGTCCGCCTCCGGGAGCCGGCGCTTCTTCACGGCCTTGATCTGGGCCGCGATCTGCGCCTTCTTGCCCGCGAGCGCCTTGTCGGCATGGTCGTCGGAGAGCTGCAGCGGATAGTCGACCGCGTCGCCGGCCTTCTTCCCCGCGAGCAGCTTGTGGAATTCGGGCAGCTCGACGCCGTGGAACGCGATCTTCTCGTTGAGGAAGAGCGCGACGTTCTCCGCCTTCTCCTTGACTCCCGTGTCGAGGCGGAGCTCGAAGTCGCCGATGACCTGGTCGCCGATTTCCGCGGGCCCGTCGGCGGGCACGAGCTCGGCGTGCTCCTCGCGGAGGTCCTCGAGATGCTTCTCGACCTCGGCCTCGGTGACCATGGCCTCGACCTTCTTGATCTTGAGGCCGGTGTAGTTTTTGACTTCGATCTTCGGCTTGACCTCGATGGTCACCTCGTACGAGAAGGGGGTGTTGTCCTTGACCTCGACCTTCTCGACGTCGATGTCGGGCTCGCCGAGCGGCTCGAGGTGCTTCTCCTCCTTCACCTCCTCGAACGATCCGGAAAGCAGCTCGAACTTGAGGTCCTCGAGCACCGCCTTGCCGAACTTGCGCTCGAGGATGGGGCGCGGGGCGTGTCCCTTGCGGAA
>DASRJF010000337.1:0-15875 GCA_035649615.1 Planctomycetota bacterium
TTGTGTACCCGGTTTTTCTGTTTCCAGGCTTCGTTTTAGGAATCGCGCGTGAACATCTTCGCAGGCAACCTGTCGTACGACGTCACGGAGTCCGACCTTCGCCAGGCGTTCGAGGCGTTCGGCCAGGTCTCGTCCGCGGCCGTCATCATGGACCGCATGACCGGCCGTTCCAAGGGGTTCGGGTTCGTCGAGATGCCCGACAAGGCGGAGGCCGAGGCGGCCATCCAGGGCCTTAATCTCAAGGAACTCAAGGGACGGGCCGTCACCGTCAACGAGGCGAAGCCTCGCGAGGACCGCGGCGGGGCGCCCCGGGGCGGCGGCGGGGGATACGGCGGCGGAGGCCGCGGCGGACGAGGCGATCGCTGGTAAACAGCCGATATAACCAAGAGGACACGCATGGCTGAAACCGCCGAGAAGCGGGCGCGCGAGGCGCGGAAGCGCCGTCAACGCGAAATCAAGGCCGAGCGTAAGCGGATGCGCAAGGAAGGGCTGCTCGGGAAGGACAACCGCGGCCTGTTCGGCCCCGGCGAGCGCGTCCGCGAAACCGTCGATTGATGTCATCGGGGACGGTCCCCCTTGACCCTGTTTGGAGTATCGAATCGTGCTGCTCATAGTCGTCGCCATCGTCTCGGCGTTCATCGGCGGCCTGGCCTACGGAAGTTTCTTCGAGTGGACGCTGCATCGGTTCCTGATGCACCGCCCGATCCTCTTCGTGACGTATCCGTACCGGTCCCATGCCCTGACCCACCACGTGAAGTTCGGCTCGGGACGCGACTACCACCTCCACGACGAGGGCCAGAAGGGGCTCGTCACCATGGCCTGGTGGAATTCGCCGGTCCTCATCGCGGTCAACGCGCCCGTCGGAATCCTCGCCGCCTGGCTGATCGGCTCCTGGTGGATCGTGCCGGGATTCCTGGCCTCCATGATCACGTATTACGGGCTGTACGAGTACCTGCACTGGTGCATGCACGTGACCGGCCCCCGGTGGATCAAGTCGACGCGGGCCTTCAAGTGGATCGACCGCCACCACCGGCTTCACCATCTCGAGCCGATGCGGAATCTCAACGTGGTCTTCCCGCTCGCGGATTTCGTCTTCCGGACCCGGCTGGCCCAGGCCCCCGTCGAGATGAAGCTCGACTGACCGGGCGACGAAGCCTCCTGCCGTCCGCCCCTCCCCAATCTGATAGACTGCCCGCCCCGTGGCCCACTTCATCATGCAGGTCGAAGGCCTGAAGAAGGTCCACGACCGCAAGGTCGTGCTCGAGGACATCTCGCTGTCGTTCTACCACGGCGCCAAGATCGGCGTCCTGGGCGGCAACGGGGCCGGAAAGTCCACGCTGCTCCGCATCATGGCGGGCGAGGACCGCGACTTCGACGGCCGGCTCTACCAGCACCCCGGCGCCAAGATCGGGTACGTCGCGCAGGAGCCCCGGCTCGATCCCGAGAAAACCGTGCGCGACGTCGTGGAGGAGGGGGTCGCCGACCGCGTCGGCGACGTGAAAAAATACGAGGAGCTGAGCGAGAGGCTCGGCGAGCTGGACGGCGACGCGATGCAGGAGGCCCTCGACAGGATGGGGGCGCTCCAGGAGAAGATCGACGCCTCGAAGGGGTGGGAGATCGGGCGCACGCTCGAGATCGCCGCCGACGCGATGGAGCTCCCGCCGTGGGAGATGAAAGTCGCCGACCTGTCCGGAGGGGAGCGGCGGCGCGTCGCCCTCTGCCGGACGGTGCTCTCCAACTGCGACCTCCTCCTCCTCGACGAGCCGACGAACCACCTGGACGCCGCGTCCGTCGCGTGGCTCGAGCGCTTCCTCCAGGAGTTCGCGGGCACGGTCATCGCGGTGACGCACGACCGGTTCTTCCTCGACAACGTCGCGGGGTGGATCCTCGAACTCGACCGCGGCCGCGGCATCCCCTGGCAGGGGAACTACTCGTCGTGGCTGGAGCAGAAGCAGAGGCGGCTCGAGCTCGAGGGCAAGGCGCGCGAGGCGCGGCAGAAGACCCTGGCCCGCGAGCTCGAATGGATCCGCATGTCGCCCCGCGCGCGGGTCGCCAAGCCGAAGGCGCGCATCACGGCGTACGACCGCCTGGCCGCGGAGGCGATGGAGCTCCGCGAGGAGCAGATCGAGCTCCAGATCCCGCCCGGGCCGAAGCTCGGCACCAAGGTGCTCGAGATCGCGGGTCTCAAGAAGGCCTATGGCGACAACGTCCTGATCGACGGCCTCGACCTCTCGCTTCCCGCGGGCGGCATCGTCGGCGTCATCGGCCCGAACGGCGCGGGCAAGACGACGCTCTTCCGGATGGTCGTCGGGACGGAGAAACCCGACGCGGGGACGCTGGAGCTGGGCCCGTCGGTCTCGCTCGCGTACGTCGACCAGACGCGCGAGACGCTCGCGGCGGAGCGCACCGTCTTCGAGGAGATCACCGGCGGCGAGGAGGAGATCCCGTTCGGCACGCGGCGCATCAACGGCCGCTCGTACGTGAGCCGCTTCGGCTTCCGCGGCCCCGACCAGCAGAAGAAGGTCGGCACGATCTCCGGCGGCGAGCGCAACCGCGTGCTCCTCGCGAAAGTGCTGCGCAAGGGCGGAAACCTGCTCCTGCTCGACGAGCCGACCAACGACCTCGACGTCGACACGCTCCGCGTCCTCGAGGAGGCGCTCCTCGCGTTCAACGGGTGCGCGGTCGTCATCAGCCACGACCGGTGGTTCCTGGACCGGATCGCGACCCACATCCTCGCGTTCGAGGGCGAGGGAAAGGTGCGGTGGTTCGAGGGGAACCACCAGTCGTACGCCGAGAAGCGGAGGCAGGAGCTGGGCCAGGGCGCCGACCAACCCCACCGGATCCGGTACAAGAAGCTGGCCACGTGAACCCCGTCGCGGACGAAATCAACTCGGCGATCGCCGTTCTCGCCGATCAGAGCGTCGCGCCGCTGCGAACCGTTCGCCGGACGTATTCGAAACGCCTGCGCCCCGCGCCGGGACGAGACGTTATCGCCACGGCCCTCGAACTTCGAAAGCGAGGGGGTCTCTCCCGCCACTTCATCGCGTGCGAGCTGGTTCGTCATCATCCCGCGGCGCCCGGAGCTTTGACCGCGAAGGATCTGGAGCAATTTGGGAGCGGTCTCGACTCCTGGGCGGCCGTCGACGTCTTCGCCACGTATCTATCGGGGCCGGCGTGGAGGGAAGGGCGGGTCACCGACGCGTGGATCCGCTCGTGGGCGGATTCCTCCGACCGTTGGCGGCGTCGCGTGGCGCTCGTGAGCACCGTCCCGCTCAATTCTCGGACCCAAGGCGGTGCCGGCGATCCGGCACGGACGCTGAAGGTTTGCGCGTGGCTCGTCGAAGACCGCGACGAAATGGTCGTAAAAGCGCTGTCGTGGGCGCTGAGAGAGCTGTCCAAGCGCGACCCCGCGCCGGTGCGCGCGTTTCTCCGTCGGGAGGCGAAGCGCCTGGCGCCTCGGGTCCTTCGCGAGGTGGGGAACAAGCTCCGGACGGGAAAGAAAAACCCCTGATCAACCGCCGAGAAGGGCCGTCAGCGCATTGGCCGTGATCTCGTCCTGGTTCAGGACCGCGACGATCTGGTTCCCGCGCAGGACGATCGCCTGGGGCGACTCGTGGCGCACGTCGAGCCGCCGCGCGATCGCGTTGGAGACGTCGCGGTGGGCCAGGAGGTCGAGGTGGGTGAAAAGCGCGGAATCGGGATGGGTCCCGGCGAATGCCCGGTATTCCTCGTCCGCGGCGGCGCTGACGGGGCATTGCGTCGAGTGCTTGAAGAGGACGACGGGGCGCTTCGTCTCGCGCAGGGCCCTCTCGAGATCGGCGAGGGATTTCAGCTCGATCATTCCGGTTTCCGGTAACATGCGGGCGCGACCGACAGTCTCAATTCATGGCATGGAAATCAACAGCGGTTATTACGTCGGATGGGGCACGCTCGCCCTGATCAACGCGGGGCTCGCGCAGTCCAAGGGGCGCAGCGGCCTGATCTGGTTCCTCCTCTCGCTGCTCGGCGGCCCCATCGTCACGTTCATCCTGCTCCTGCTCGACGATGTCCGTCGGCTGCGATAGTCCGAGGGTATACTTCGTCCGTGGTTTCCCTCGCCGACATCCGGGCCGCGCGCAAGCGCCTCGACGGGGTTGTCCTCCGCACGCCGCTGCTTCCCCTGAAGGCGGGCCGCCCCGACACCTGGCTCAAGTGCGAAAACCTCCAGCGCTCCGGCTCGTTCAAGCTCCGCGGCGCGTACAACAAGATCGCGTCGCTGGCTCCGGCCGTGCGGAAGCGCGGCGTCGTCGCCTACTCGAGCGGCAACCACGCGCAGGGCGTCGCGCTCGCGGGGCAGGTTTTCGGCATCCCCACGACGATCGTCATGCTCGACCAGTCGATGGCCCACAAGGTCGAGGGAACCCGGTCGTACGGCGCGGAAGTGGTCTTCGGCGGCAAGTCGAGCGAGGAGATCAAGGCGCGCGCGGAGGCGATCGCCGGGGAAAGCGGGCGCACCCTCGTGAGGCCGTTCGACGACGCCTTCATCATCGCGGGGCAGGGGACGATCGGGCTGGAGATCGTCGAGCAGCTCAAGGATGTGAAAGCGGTCATCGTGCCCGTCGGCGGAGGCGGGCTTTGCAGCGGCATCGCGACGGCGGTGAAATCGCTGCGGCCCCGCGTAAAAGTCTTCGGCGTCGAGCCCGCGGGAGCGCCCAAGATGTCGGAGTCGCTGAAGAAGGGCGAGCTCGTGACGCTGCCGGGGACGAACACGATTGCCGACGGCCTCAAGCCGGTGCGTGCGTCCGAGATCACCTTCGAGCACGTGCGGAAGTACGTGGACGACGTCGTGCTCGTGACGGATGAGGAGATCCTGGCCGCGACGCGCCACCTCGTGCTGAAAGAGAAGCTGGTCGTCGAGCCGTCGGGCGCCGCGACGACGGCGGCGATACTCTCGCAGAAGGTGAAGCTGCCCAAGGGTCCCGCGGTCGCCGTCATCAGCGGGGGGAACGTGGACCTGAAGTCGGTCCCGGGGCTCCTCGACGCGGCCGTCCCGTCGGAGTCTGCCGGCTTGAATCTCTCCCTGAGGTGACAGGTTCGCGCGATGTCATGCCCGGAACGATTGCTCGACGGGCCTGCGGCGTGGGACGGCCGCGATCTGTCGAGAACTTCCTCGTGGATCCGGACTTTCACGGAAGACGAGCTTGAAACGCTCCGCGCCGCGCTCGACAGGGTCCGGGACCGGAACTTCCTCGAAATCACGGTCGACGATCTGCCCCCGTTGCCGCTCTTTGACGAGATCCGGTCCGACCTGCTTCAAGGAAGAGGTTTCACGCTGCTGCGCGGGATCGACGTGGCAGGACTCCCGATGGAGGACGCGGCCCGCCTGTTCTGGATGATCGGGACTCGTTTCGGCCGGGCCCTTCCGCAAAACGCCAAGGGGCACGTCCTCGGCCATGTGAAGGACCTGGGACTCCGGGCGGACGATCCCAGCGTGCGCCTTTATCAAACCTCCGAGCGCCAGGGATTCCACACCGATTCATGCGATGTGGTCGGCCTGATGTGCCTCAGCACGGCGCGTCGCGGCGGGCTCAGCAGTCTCGCCAGCACGTGGACGGCGTACAACGAGGTGTTCCGGAGGCGACCCGAACTCGCGAGGACGCTCTTCGAGCCGATCTGGACCGATCACCGGGGCGAGCATCCGCCGGGATCGAATCCGTGGTTTTCGATTCCGGTCCTGAGCTGGCATGGCGGGCGCCTGATCGGAATCTACCAGAGGCGGTACATCGATTCGGCGCAGCGATTTCCCGGCGCGCCGAAGCTGTCCCTCTTGCAGCGGGAGGCCCTGGACCTGTTCGACGGCGTGCTGGAGGAGATCGCGATCCGCATGGCGCTGGAGCCGGGAGATATCCAGTTCGTTCACAACCACCAGATCCTGCACGACCGGACCGCCTTCGAGGACGATCCGGCCAAGCCGCGCCACCTGCTCCGGTTGTGGCTCGCGCCCCGGGAAGGATGGGCGCTCCCGCCCGTGTTCGCAGAGCGTTTCGGGACCGTGACGCCGGGAGATCGCGGCGGAATCAGGATTCCGGGCCTTCCGCTGGCGGCGACGCTGACTCCCTGACGCCGTCGCCTCAACGCCTTACGGGGGCGGCCGCTTCGTGGAGCTCGATCGGATTGCCGTCGGGATCATCGATCATGATTTGCTTCCCGCCGGGCCCCGATTCAACCTGGTTGCGGAAGGGGACCTTCGCCTCCTGGAGGGAGGCGATTTCAGAAGCCAGGTCATCGACGTAGACGACGATCCGGTTCCATCCGCCGGGCTCCTGGCGCCGGCCGTCGGGCATCGGGCGCTGGCCCGAGCTGCCGGGGCCGCTCAGGATGAGCCGGAGGGCGCCGCGCGTCACGGCCGCGAAGGCGGATCCGAACTTTTCCGCCGCTTGAAACCCAAGATGCCGCGTGTAGAAGGCGATCGCGCGATCGATGTCGGCCACCTGGTACCGCACGGTCGCCAGGGATCCCGGCCCGGATCCCGAAGGCGAAGCCTGGCTACTCATGCACCCTCCGGAACTTGCAATTCGCGGCCTGCACCTTAGATCCGGAAGTTACTCCGGCGGTACTTCGAAATAACCTCCCTCGCTCGGCCGCTTCAGGGCCTCGAGGAATCCCCGCGCGCGCGTGATCCACGAGCGCGGCACGTCGAGGGTCATCAGATCGACGGGCGATGCCGGGTTCTTCGACTGCCGGTCCAGGAAGACCGGGTAGAGCCGCGCCGCTTCCTTCGCATCGCCCTTCGTTTCCGCCAGGAGGGCGAGGCCGAACGTCGTCACCGGCGACGTCGGCTTGCGGCGCGAGTACTCCGAGAGCGCCTTGCGCGCCTCGTCCCACCGGTGGCGGCGCATCTCGACCATCCCGACGTTGTACGTGACGTGATCGGCGGGCCGGATCGCGAGGGACGCCTCGTAGTCTCGCGCGGCCTCGTCGTACCGGCCGGCGTTGGCAAGAAGGAGCCCGCGGTGGTTCAGGACCGCCGGCTTCACCCAGGACGTCGCGTCGTTCGCCGAGGGCCGCTCCACGAACTCCGAGAGCGCCGCCAGGCCGTCGTCGACCAGTTCCTTCTCGAGCGCCAGGTTCCGGATGAAGGCGAGAGGAAGCTCCCACGGGAAGCCGAGGGCCGCCATCCGCGCCGGACCGCCGGGCTCCTCGAGGGCTTCGGCGAGTTTCCTGAAGGCGCGCCGCGCGCCCTCGAGGCCCCCCCGCGTGAGCTTGTCCGCGTAGTAGACCGACTGGTAGTAGAGGATGTCGGGCCGGTCCGGCGCCCGCTTCAGCGCCTCGACGTAGGCCTCGTCCGCGCCGATGCCGTCCCCGAGCCGGTGGCAGGCGTTGGCGTAGTTGAGCCAATGGTCGGCGGTGTCCGGATCCGCGTCCCGCGCGGCCTGGAACTGCTTGCGCGCCGCCGCGAATTCCCCGAGCCAGGTCGAGCACGTGCCCGCGCGCGCGTACGCCATCGCGCGCTGCGTCCCGGGCAGGTCGGCGGCGACCGCGAGAAAGACGTCGCGCGCCTCGGCGAACCGGCCCGACCGCTCCGTTTCGAGCGCCCGGTCGAACGCGCGCCGCGCCTTCCACGTGCGGAGCATCAGGGTGTCCCCGCCAGGGCGTCGGCCGCGCGGATCGGTTCCGGAAGGCGGTACCGGGGGGCGAGCTTGAGAATCCACCGGATCGCGGTCGGCAGCGACACGCGGTGGCCGGTCGAGACATAGATGGGCCGGATGCCGTCGCGCGTCCGGAGCGCGGCGCCGATCGTCTCGCCCTGGTGAATCAACCTCGTCCAGGAGCCGCGCGCGGGGGCGGGCGCCGCGTGCTCGCCGACGAAGAGCGATTTTCCGCAGCCGATCGTCGGGATTCCGAACGCGACGCCGACGTGGCACGCGATCCCGAACCGCCGCGGGTGGGCGAAGCCGTGCCCGTCGACGATCGCCAGGTCGGGCGGGCGGTCCAGCGCGCGCATCGCCTTCGTGATCGCGGGCAATTCCCGGAACGCGAGGAGGCCGGGCACGTAGGGAAACGTCGCGCGCCGCTCGGCGGTCCGCGTTTCGAGCACCTCGAGATCCGGGCCCATGACGACGACCGCGGCCCGCGCGCGCCCGTCCCGGATGCTGACGTCGACGCCCGCGATCCGGCGGACGCGGCCCAGCCGGTCGCGCCGCTCCACGAGGCCCCGGAGCCGCTCCTGCACGGCGATGGCGCGACGGATCTTCACCATGTGAGCTCAAACCGGTCGCCGCTTTTCCAGGAGCCGTCGGGCTGGAGCATCATGCAGTCCACGGTCGCGCCGTTCCGGCCCGTGGTGAGCAGGAGGTAGTGAAAGGGCCGGAGTTCGGGCCCCTCGAACGCGGGCGGGGTGCGGAAGCCGGACGTCCGGACGGAGGTCGGCGGTGCGCCCCCGCCTCCCGTGACGACGAAGGGGACGCCCTGGATCGCGAATCGCTCGTAGCTGTGCACGTGTCCCGCGACGTACATCCGGAATTTCGAACACGACGCCGCGGGGTCGGCGAACCGCCGCCGCGTCTCGTCGTGCGGCCCGTGGACGTTCGAGTTGGTGTACGGCGGGTGATGCGAAACGACGATCAGCGCCTTCACCTCGGGGTCTGTTTCCGCCGACTCCAGGGTCTTCAGGAACCAGGCGTCCTGCGCTTCGACGAACGGCGGCTTCAGCTCCTCGAAGTTCGTGTCGAGGAGGACGAACTGCAGCGGGCCGGCCTTGATCGTGTACCAACGGCATTGGCCCAGGAAGGGGAAGCGCTTCCGGAAGTAGACGAGCGCCTCCTTGGTATCCCCCGCATATTCGTGGTTCCCGATCGCCGGATAGAAGGGGATCTTCGCGTCCAGGATCGGCTTGTGCGTCTCGTCCCACCGCTCCCAGTGGTCGTCGCTCGATCCGCGGGCGACGAGGTCGCCGGTGTGGACGACCAGGTCCGGCTTCTCGGCGGCGACGCGTGCGATGATCTGCGCGCGCTCCTGCGTGGCGTCGGTGCGTCCCATGAAGTACTGCTCGCCGGTGACGGCGGGGCGCGAGTCGCCGTAGAGGATGATGCGCCCGGTCGGGAGCGCGCGGCGGATCGGGTCGATCTGGGAGGGGAGGCCGGACAGGCAATCGCAGCCCGTTCCGGGAAACAAGGTCAGCAGGAGGAGGGCGTGGAAGGCGCGGTGCACGGTGAAAGTGTAGCAGCCGGTGGCTGGAAGCCGAAAGCGGACGTATTCTGACGAAATGCCCGCCCCGCTTTCGCCCGACGTCCTCGCGCGCCTGCGGGACGCCGTCGGCGCGGACCATGTTCTCACGTCCGGAATCGAGCCGTACGCGCACGACGAGACGGAGGATTTCGAGTTCCCGCCCGACGCGGTCGTCCGTCCCGGGAGCACGGCGGAGGTCGCGGCGGTCCTGCGGATCGCGTCGGAGCGGCGGATACCGGTGACGCCCCAGGCGGCGCGCACGAGCCTCTCGGGCGGCGCGCTCTGCGTCCACGGCGGGATCGCGCTCTCGATGGAGCGCATGGCGCGGATCAAGGACATCGACGAGGGGAATCTCTTTTGCGTCGTCGAGCCGGGCGTGATCACGCAGGCGCTGCAGGAGGAAGTCGAGAAGCGGGGGCTCTTCTACGGACCCGATCCGGCGAGCCGCGGGTCGTGCACGATCGGGGGCAACATCGCGCACAACGCGGGGGGGCCGCGCGCGCTCAAGTACGGGGTCACGAAGGACTGGGTCACGGGGCTGGAGGCGGTGATTCCGTCCGGCGAGATCCTGCGGACGGGCGGGAAGCTGATGAAGAACGTGGCGGGGTACAACCTGACGCAACTGCTCGTCGGCTCCGAGGGGACCCTGGCGGTCGTGACGGAGGCGACGCTGAAGCTGCTCCCCAAGCCCGCGTTCGCGAGGACGCTGCTCGCGCCGTTCGGGGACGTCGTGTCGGCGGCGCGGGCGGTGACGGAGATCTTCAAGGCGCGGATCGTGCCGTGCGCGTGCGAATACATGGAGCGCGCGGCGGTGGAGGCGGCGGAGCGGCGCAAGGGCGTGAAGCTGCCGGTGTCGGGCGAGGCGGTGCTGCTCATCGAGGTCGACGGGAATGACGAGTCCCAGTTGGACCGCGACGCGGAGCGGATCGCGGAGATCTGCATGGCCGCGGGGGCGCCGGACGTCTTTCCCGCGGACGATCCGGAGAAGCGGAAGTTCGTGTGGGACTTGCGGCGGTCGATCGGCGAGGCGGTGAAGGCGATCAGCGCCTACAAGGAGGAGGACACGGTCGTGCCGCGGATGCGCCTGCCGGAACTCGTGCAGGCCGTTCGCGAGGTGACAAAGAAGCACGGGCTGACGGCGATCAGCTACGGCCACGTCGGCGACGGGAACCTGCACGTCAACATCCTGCGGGGCGACCTGGGGGAGGAGGCGTGGCGGCGGGGGATCGAGCCCGCGGTGCGGGAGCTCTTCGAGCGGACGGTGGCGATGGGCGGGCAGATCACGGGCGAGCACGGGGTGGGATACGTGCAGAAGAACTACATGCCGATCGCCTTCCCGAAACACCACATTGAACTGCTGCGGTCTGTGAAAAAAGTCTTCGACCCGTTGGGGATTCTCAATCCGGGGAAGATCTTTCCGGATCCTTAATGCTCATCGAGAGTTGGCGGGCGCGGCCTTCCGTGCTATCCTTCTTGCCCACTCGAACAGGAGAGGAATTCCAAGCCATGCACGTTCCGTGTCCGAAGTGCGGCAAGCCCGCCGATCTGCAGGAGACGAAGAGCAACCAGCATCGGGTCTTCAAGTGCCGCGACAAGAAATGCGGCGAATCGTTCGTGCTTCCGCCGCGCCCGCCTCCGCCTCCGCCGTTCGGGCGGTAGGCGCTACTTCAGCAGGTTCGCCCTGGCGCGCAGGATCAGCGCGAAGTCTTCCGCGTCGTCGCCGGTTCCCCGCGACTCGATGGCGACGAGCGTCCAGTGGCCCTCCTTGCAGGCAACCGTCGAAACGCGCCCGAACGAGGTTTCGGAGGGCAGCTGGATCGGCCCGATCCCCGGCGGAATCATGGCTCCCTCGCCCACGCTGAGCTCGGTCCGCTGAACCCGGAGTTCCACGCCCACCTGTTCCGTCCCCCGGATGAAGTGGGGGCGGGCGTCGAGCACGAAGCCGCTTGTCTCAACGCTGATCACGGGATCCGCGAGGGAGGAAGCGACCGCGAGCTGCGGCTCCAGGTCTTGAACGATCAATTCCTCCTCCAACCGGGCCACGTGCACGCGCTGCTGCGGGTAGGACGTGACCTCGCCCCATTCCACGAGGCGGACGTCCCCGCCCTTTTGCGACTCCTTGAGAAGCTCGTCGGCCTGGTCCTTGGGCATGAAGTAGCCTCCCGGCCCGAGCGCCGGGACCTTCGCCTCCCAGGCCGCGCGGGAGCCCTTCCGGAAACCGATGATCGCCACCTGCGTCGTGATCACCTGCGCGCGGGCGGTGATGATGTCGCCCAGGAACTTCTCGATTTCCTTGAGGACGTCCGGCCGTTGCCGGACCAAGAGCGTCCCGGGCGCCGCCTCCTCGATCCGGTTCCTCCGGTTTCCCCACGATTCGGTGGCGATCCGGTTCCGGATCATGTTGACGATGCTCTCGGAGGTCCGCTGGTTGGCCGGTTCCTCGAGCGTGAATGATGCCCCCGCGAGCGCCGCGCCGGCGCCCCCCGGGCCGTACACGCCGAGCTTCATTCCCGCAAAATCCTGGACTCCCCGGGTCAGCGGGGAGATGTCGTAGAGCTTCAGGAGCCGCTGCTCCTCGAAGACGGGCTCCGGGGCGGGCTTGTCCTCCAGCGTGACCACCGCGGGTCGGACCAGGTACGCCACGATCCGGCCGTTTCGAAACGTGGCGCCGGAGAGCGCCGTCTCGCCCGGCTTGACGGTGACCGTCGTCCGGATGGCATCGTTGCCGGCCTTCGGCTGCTGGACCTTGAGATCCTCGAACTTGCTCGTGCCGCCTGGACCCGCCTGGGCCGACGAGCTCTGCGACGGAGAATCCTTCTCCTTTTTCACTTCGACCTGGACGACCGATGCCGCGAACAATTCGCGCTGGACTCGAATCGTGCGCTCCGGCATCGACTTCACGTCGAAGCGGGTGATCCGGAGCTCCATCGTGATTGCGTTTCCGAACGGTTCCAAGCGGGGACGGACGTCGACCAGCGTCCCCGAATTCACGACGCTGGGAATCGGATCCACGGCCGCGATGCCGGCGGCGACCTGGATGTCGAAGTCCCTGATGTAACTCTTGGCGCTCCCGTCCTTCATGTGGACCCGCTGGCCCGGGTGCGCGCTCGTGCGCATGGACTTGATGAGCGTCGCCCGCTTTCCCTCCCGGGCGGCCGCTAGGAGCTTGCCCACCTGGTCGGCGTTCAAGACGAACGGGCGGTCGGCGGGACCCTCGGCGCGCACATCCGACAGCAAGGCCGGATCGGCCGAGATGATGTAGGCGTCGATGACGATCTTCTTGCCGAGCTGTCCGCGCCAGAACTCGAGGTACTCCCCGATCTTGATCTGCACCGACTTCAGGGTTGTGACCGTCAGGGCGCCGTTCTCGTAGACGATCGACGCGGACGCGTGCTCCCACGTGTCTTCGGCGATGTTGTTCCGGATGAGCGCGACCAAGGCCTCCCCGTTCAGCCGTCCCGGGGTCAGCTCTACCGAACTCGTCCTCGCGCCGAGCGCGTCCTCGGACAGCGTGATGTTCACGCTGGGGTCGTCGAGGATCTCGCGCGTCAGGAACTCGACGTTGTGGACGCGCGTTTCGAACGCGTCGTCCTTGGCGGGCGTTTCCTGGAAGAGCACGAGCGCGAGAAGTAGTGCGGACATGGTAACCCCCTGTTCAGTGGCGTCGGCCCGTCACCTTCCTTGGACGGCGTGCGGCCGTCAAGGTAAAGGACGCCGGTCACGCGGAGGGGGGTACGTGGTGAAGGACTGCAAGCCGATCGCCTTCCCGAAGCACCACATCGAGCTGCTTCGGTCATCGAGGCAGATCTTCGAGCCGCTGGGGATGCTCAACCCCGGCGAGATCTTGGCTGACGCGTGATTCGATCTCTATTGGGTCCGGGGGCGCTGCCGGTGCGAGAATCCCAGCGCCATGCCGACCAGCAGGGCGAGCACCCCGCCGATCAGCATCCACTGCGACTGGTTCGCCGGCGGCCCCGAGAAGAGGCTGGAGACCTGGGAATGGAGCGAATCGGTCGCGCCCAAGCTCCAGATCATCAGGAGGACGCCCAGCATGATGATCACCGCGCCTAGAAACGTACGCATGGTCACCCCTTTCCTACCTATCTGTGATCCTCGGACGCGGGGGATGTGACGCGCCTCGAACCTGGTTCGCGCAGAAGCAATCGCTAGGCCGCGAAGAAGGCGGCCACTTCCTCGACGAAGGCCTTGGGCGCCATCACGGCCGATCCGTGGTGCAGGCCGGGAAGCACCCGATGCTCGGCCTTGGGGAGCAGGGCCGCCAGGGACCGGCTCCCGGCGTGGAAAAAGGCCTCGCTCTTCCCTCCGGTCAGGACCAGGGTTGGCGACGACGCGCTCCGCCAGCGCGCGGCGGGAAGGGGACGCCCGTCCTGCGTTCCCTTCATGATGGCGAGGTCGTACAGCAGGCTGGGAGCCATGGCGGCCATCTTGGACCACCCCGGCATGAGCCAGCGCATCAGGAACACCGCCCAGCGTGGGACGCCGATGGCCTCGGCCATGAACAGCTTCACGACGTCGTGGCGCCGGCCCGCTTCCAGGAGCCCGTCGACCCGCGCGGAAAAGTCGGCCGCCACCGGGGGATGGCTGGAGTCGACGATGAAGGGCGGCTCGAACAGGACCACCTTGCCCACCTTGGCCGCGAGCCGGTTCGCCGCGTCGAGGGCGAGGGCCGCTCCCGAGGAGCTGCCGAAGAGATGCGCGGGGGCTCCGGTCGCCCCGATCAGGGCGTCGATGTCCTCGATCTCCCGATCGACCGCGTAAGGGAGCGTGTCCCCGCTCGCGCCGCGGCCGCGGCGGTCGTAGTTGACGACGGTGAATCGATCCGACAGGAGTCGGGCCAGCTTCGTGCCGTCGGATCGATCCGACAGGGCCGCCGCCACGAGGATGACCGCCGGCCCTTGTCCGGACTTCTCGAAGGAGATGACCGTTCCATCGCGTGACGTCACCGTTCCGGGTGTCGGCTTCATGAGTCCTCCTGCAGATGCGACGAACCGACCGCCCCTGAATCGACACGATCAGCATGAAAAGTTCAAACCGAATCCCCGTCACTTTTTCATGTGATAGTGTTCATAGAGTCAAGGCCGGTGGAGTTCCGGCGAGCGTTTGTCTGGTGTCGAGCCGATGGGAGGTTTCCATGTCACACCGTCGCCTGGCCATCCTGGGGGTGATCGCAATCTTGGCCTTGCCCGCCGGCTGCGGCGGCAGCGCCGGCGGAGATTCCAGCCCGACGAGCCGGGAAGTCTTCCTGGTCCAGAAATCCGCGAACGCCACGGGCGCGATTTCCGTCGTCCTCGAGGCCGCCAACGAGGGGATCCTCGCTTCGAATTCAACTTCGTCCGCGCCCGGTCCGCACGCGGTGCCCGTCTTCCCCGGGGCGACGCCCGCCTTCGACTTCGCCGCCGCCATCGATGAAACGTTCGACTTCGATGCCCTGGACCTGGAAGGGAACGACCGGTTCCCCGACGCGACGGGCCAGATCCACGTGACCGCCACGGGCACCCAGACGGGCGATGAATTCGCCGGTGACGCGACCTTCTCCGCGACGGTCGACATCGACGCCAGCGTGACGATTACGGATCCCGATACGGGCGTGATCACGACGATTCCGGCGGGGGCGACCTGGTCCTACCTGCTGAATGTCGTGTGGACGATGACCGACTCGGAAAACTGGGAAGTGACGGCGACGGCCACGACCACCATCAACGTCCCGGATGTGACCGTGGATGATGGCGGCATAATCGTGACCGTGGACGTCGTGGGAACGCGCGAGGTCGTCAGCTCCCGCGCGCGCACCGACAAGAAGTCCTCGCATGAGCGCTCCTTCAGCGGGTCGTTGACGACCACGGTGGACGACGGGACGACGGTGGATTCCGTCGTCTTCGCCTGGACCAAGCCCGGCCATGTCAGCATTTCGGTCCTGAGCACCCACTTCGGGAATCTGTCCGAGAACGAGGTCCTCGCCGTATTCCATACGGAGATCGACTAACTGGAAGGAGGCGTGCCCATGCGAAGCATCGCGCGGTCGCTCGCGGCGACGTTCCTGGCGGCATCGGCCGGATGCATCGTCCACTCAAACGACCATCCGCACGGGGGCCCGCCGGGGCAGGCCAGGAGGGTCGTCGTGGTGGAGGCGTCCCACGTCTGTTTCGATTCGTGCGATCACTTCTTCCTCGACGGGGTGTGGTACATCGAGACGGGGCACCGGCACAGCGCGAGCTGCGGGCACTACCTCGTGAACGGCAAGTGGGGCCACCAGAAGGGCGGCGGATCGAGCCATCCCCATGGAGGCCCGCCGGGGCAGACCAAGAAGACGGTCGTCGTGGAAACGTCCCACGTCTGTTTCGACTCGTGCGATCACTACTTCCTCGACGGGGTGTGGTACATCGAGACGGGACACAAGCACGGCTCCGGCTGCGGCCACTACCTCGTGAAGGGCAAGTGGGGCAAGGACAAGGGCGACGACGATCACGGCCAGGGCAAGGACAAGGACAAGAAGGACAAGAAAGACAAGAAGGACAAGTAGCGCGTCGGTGAGTCGAAATCTCCGTCACGTTTCGAGCCGCGGCGTCTCTCCACCGGAGGAGGCGTGCCATGGGTCGAATAGGGCTCATCCTGGCGGCGACGCTGATCGCCCTCGGCTGCACTCTCGA
>DASRJF010000338.1:0-6134 GCA_035649615.1 Planctomycetota bacterium
CACGGAGCGCGAAATCCCGTGCATCGGGGAAGTGAACGCGCAGAAGGTGGGGTGCCTGACGCCGGGAACCTGGTTGCCGATCATCGCCGAGAAGGAACTGCTCCAGCGGAATCCCGACTATCTCCTGGTGCTCCCGTGGCACTTCAAGCAGTTCTTCATGACCCACCCGGCCTTTCGCGGACGCACCCTCGTCTTTCCGCTGCCAAGCCTGGAAGTTGCCCGTCCGCGGTGAGCCTAGCGAGCGACGCTACGGAACACATCCAGCAGGACCGCGGCCGACTTGTCCCAGCTGTATCGATCCGCGATTTGCAATCCCGCTTTCGACAGCGCGGCCCGGTCGAGCGACCGGATCCGGGCCAGCAACGCCTCGACGTCGTTCGGCGGGAAGTAGACGGCGCCGCCTTGGAACACTTCCTGGTGCACCGGGATATCCGACAGGATGATGGGGCATCCCAGGCTCGCGGCATCCAGGGGCGGCAGATGGAATCCCTCGTAGATCGACGGAAACACCGCCGCCACCGCGCCGCGATACAGGACCGCCAAGTCCTCCTCCGGCACGTAGCCCATCAGTCGGACGTTCGGGACGGACCGCGCCTGTCGCAGCGTCTCGTCGACGTTCCACCCGATCCCGCCGCACTGAACGAGGAGCAGGTCCGGAAGCTTCTTCATCGCCTCGATGAGCACGGGGAGCCCTTTCCGCGGCTCCACGGTGTCGACGTTCAGCAGGTAGGGACGATCGATTCCCAAGTGCGCCGGCAATTTCGATGAAGGCATTTTCAGTCGGGCATTCGGCCCCAGGTGCATCACGGACGCCCACGGCCCGAGCTCCGGCCAGTGGGCGATCAATCGGTCCCGTGTGAAACCCGAGATGCAGACGATGCGGTCCGCCCGATGCAAACCGGACTCCAGCCATCCCGAACCCCAGCGTCGCAACCGGCTCATCGTCTCCGGATGATCCCGCCAGACCAGGTCGAGGAGCGTGACGACCTTCGGAAGCGCTTTCGGGAGATTGCCGGGCAGGAAGTGGGTCGCGCTCCAGAAGACGCCGGGGTCCGCCCGTCGGACGTCGCGGCCGATCCCGCGCAGCGTCCTCCACAATCCCCGGGCCGGAAGGCTCTCGACGCCCGGCCCATCGAAGGAATCCCCGGCGAAGAGCTGGATGGACAGGTCCGGAGCTGCGCGCTGGAGGGCGGCGATCATCTCGCGCGCCAGGAACCCGCGACCGGTGGGCCTGCCGGTCAGGCCGCGCGCGAAGATAGAGAGTTTCATTCCATTCGGCCGGAGCGCGCCATTCTGCTACATTTGCCCACCGACTTCCAAATACATGAAGGCCCTGGTCACCGGATCCACCGGATTCGTCGGTACCCACCTGGTCGCCGCTCTCCGTCAGGACGGGTGGATCGTGGATCGATTCCGGGGCGACATCCGCACTCCGGCGAGCGCCCGGAAGTTCCGTGGAGACGCCGTCTTCCACCTCGCCGCGCAGCCCAACCCGGGCCTTTCCATGGAGCGCCCTGTCGAAACGCTCGAGGTGAACGCCTTGGGCACGCTCCGGTTGCTCGAAGCGCTCCGCGGATTCAAGGGCCGCATCGTGCTCGTCAGCACGGGCGAACTTTACCGGCCCGGCACGCGCCCTCACCAGGAGTCGGATCCGCTCCAGCCGCAGAACCCCTACGCGGTCAGCAAGCTGCTGGGCGAGGAGACGGCGCGGGCGCACGACAGGCTCGATATCGTGATCGCGCGGCCCTTCAATCACACCGGACCCGGCCAGGCCGAATGCTACGTGTGTCCATCCCTGGCCCGCCAGGTGCTCCGCAGCGCCACGGTCCGGGTCGGCCAGCTGGAGTCCCGGCGGGATTTCACGGACGTTCGCGACGTGGTCCGCGCGTACTCCTTGCTCTTCGCGCGGGGGAAGCGGGGGGAAACCTACAACGTCTGCTCGGGCCGCGGGCGCCGCATCCGGGAAATCCTCGAGACCCTGATCAGGCTCACCGGTCGACGGGTGAAGGTCGTCGTCGATCCCGACCGCGTCCGGCCTCCGGACACGATGATCGGGAATCCGTCGAAACTGAAAAGGGACACGGGCTGGCACCCTGCGATTCCGCTGGAGCGGACGCTTCGAGATCTGTTGGACTCGATCAAGCCAGGCGGTGGGCGCGGTACCAGCTGATCGTGGTCTTGAGCCCGTCATCCAGCGAGGTTGTCGCCCGGAAGCCGAAGAGGCGCTCCGCCCGGGACGTGTCGAGCGCCCGGCGCGGCTGACCGTCCGGCTTCTCGGCGTTCCACCGGATCCGGCCGCGGAATCCCGCCAGGCCCGCGATCTTGGCCGCCAGATCGCGAATCGAGATCTCCTGCCCGCTCCCGAGATTCACGGGTTCGGCGCCGTCGTAGCGCTCCGCCGCGAGCATCAACCCCTCGGCGCAATCGTCGACGTACAGGAACTCGCGCGTCGGCTTTCCCGTGCCCCAGAGCTCGATCTCGTCGCCTCCCTCCACGCACTTGCGGACGAGCGCGGGGATCACGTGCGACGTCTCGAGGTCGAAGTTGTCGTGCGGCCCGTAGAGATTCACCGGCATCACGAAGATCGCGTTCATCCCGTATTCCTGGCGGTAGGCCTGCGATTGCACGAGGAGCATCTTCTTGGCCAGGCCGTAGGGGGCGTTCGTCTCTTCCGGGTAGCCGTTCCACAGCTCCTCCTCCCGGAAGGGCACGGGCGTGAACTTCGGATAGGAGCAGATGGTGCCCAGGGTCATGATCTTCGGAACGCCCGCGAGGCGCGACTCCTCGATGATGTGGGCGCCCATCATGAGGTTCTCGAAGAAGTACCGGCCGGGGCTGGCCCGGTTGGCGCCGATGCCGCCGACGACCGCCGCCGCGTGGATGACGAGCTCGGGCCGGGCGTCGGCCAGGAGCTTCCGGGTCGCGGAGCGGTCCGTGAGATCGTAGTCCTTCTTGCGGGGAATGAAGACGTCGGCGCCGCGGGCCTTGAGCCGGGGGACGAGGTGGCGGCCGAGAAACCCGGCGCCGCCCGTGAACAGCGTGCGCCGGCCCGCCCAGAAGTCCCCCATGGGGCGACCATCTTAGACCGCAGACAGCCGGGCCGCAAAAGGGTATGTTGGAATGTCCCCCGAGAGCCGAATCCGCCCCATGAAACTCACCGTCGTCATGCCGGTCTACAACGAAGTCGAGCACATCGAGAAGATCGTCCAGGCCGTCCTCGCGGTCAAAGTCGACAAGGAGCTCGTCATCGTCGACGACTGCTCGAAGGACGGAACGCGGGACAAGCTCGCCGCGATCGCGAAGCTTCCCGGCGTGCGAGTCCTCTACCACGACGTCAACCAGGGGAAGGGCGCGGCGCTCCGGACCGGTTTCGCGTCGGCGGAGGGGGACCTCGTGCTCGTGCAGGACGCCGACCTCGAGTACGACCCGCAGGAGTACCCGACGTTGCTCGCCCCGATCCTGTCCGGGAAGGCGGACGTCGTGTTCGGATCGCGGTTCGTCGGGGGCGACTCCCACCGCGTGCTCTACTTCTGGCACTCGCTGGGGAACCGGTTCCTGACCCTGTTCTCGAACATGATGACGAACCTCAACCTCACCGACATGGAGACCTGCTACAAGGTCTTCCGCCGCGACCTGCTCCAGAAGATCACCATCCGGGAGAACCGGTTCGGGTTCGAGCCGGAAATCACCGCGAAGGTCGCGAAATTGAAGTGCCGGATCTACGAGGTGGGGATCTCCTACGCGGGCCGCACGTACGAAGAGGGGAAGAAGATCGGCTGGAAGGACGGAATCCGGGCTCTCTGGTGCATCCTCAAGTACAACCTATCCCGGAAGGTGTGACGCCCTCGCCACGAAGAAGTGGTTTTGACAGATCGGTTTGGCCACCCGCTCCAACACTTCGTCGACGGCGTTGAACGCATCGGCGGCGCGGGGATGATTCAAAATCGGCGTCCGGAGATGCCGCCACATGTTTCTCGGGAACGCCCCGTAGGTCTTCACCTTCAGCACGTCGAATCCCGTGTCTCCGCACAGCGTGCGCACGTCCTTCTCGGTGAACCGGAACGGGTGCGTGTACTGGGAGGTCAGGAGGCGCGCCGCCAGCTCGATCCAGCTGCCGCGGTTGGGGAAATGGTAGACGAGCAGGGGGCCGCCGGGCTTCAGGATCCGCCGCAGCTCGCGGAGGCTCTTGCGCTCGTCGCCCCCCGTTTCGCGCACGTGCTCCAAAACGCCGATGCTGCACACGGCATCGAACTCCGCGTCGGCGCCGGGGATGCGGACCGGTTCGGAGGCCCGTCCTGCCCGGTAATCGAACCGGCCCGGGAATTCGCGGTCCGCCTCGCGGAGCAGCTCCGGACAGCCGTCGAACGAAAACGCCGAGACGCGGAAGCCCGCGCGCAACAGGAAGTACGAGAAATGGCCGTTGCCGCAGCCCCAGTCGAAGACGTGCCAGCCGGGGCGGAACAAGGCTCGCACGGCCTCGTACAGGTACCGGTACTGGTCGGCGGAGAGCAGGGCGCCGAACGATTTCATGTCGATGGCGGGATGGGAGCGACGGAATTCAAACAGGCGGCGGAACAGGTCGAGGTCCCGTCCGGGGGCGGCAGTCATCCGCAAAGAGGCTATCAAATCAGATAAGCTGTGAGCCATCAGCACTCACCCATCAGTCCGCCAGAGCTTGGCCACAGGGCTGTCCATCGCGCTGCTCGGGTCGCTCGCCACGAATCACAGCCCGGGCCTCACGGCCGGCCTGATGGGCGCGACGGCGCTGCTGGGCCTCGTCGAGGCGGTCCGGGGGCGGGCCGTTCCGCGGGACGCGTGGCTCCTCCTGCTCCCGTTCGGCTACTGGGCGCTGAGCTTCCTCCTGACGCGCGAATCGCTGTCGCTGTTCTTCTCGATGGACTTCATGCGACGGGACGGCGCGCTCTACGTGTCGCTCCTTCCCCTGGCGGCGCTGGCGGCCCTTCCGCTCGACCGGCCCCGGCTCATGACGGCCTTGCTCCTCTACTTCGCGTTCCAGGCCGCGATCGCGGCCGTGGGCGGAGTGAGCGCCCTGGTCGGATGGGAATCCGGCTTTTACCACATCGCGGATGTGGTGGATCAGAAACTGACGTTCTTCGGGCTCTACAAGACCCACAACGCGACGGCGAGCGTGTATCTCCTTCTGACCCTGGGCGCCTTCGCGTGGGCGCTTCGGCCGGAGCCGGGGGCGAAGCTGCGCGCGACGCTGCTCGTCCTCGCGGCCTTGCTGGCGCTCGGGTGCATCATGGCCCGGTCGAGGGGCGCCTTCCTCGCGCTGGGCGCCGGCGTGGCGTTCATCACGTTCCTGGCGTTCCGGCGCGGCGTGCCCCGGCGCGTCATGGCCGCGGCCGTCGCGGGCCTGGCGGCCGCGATCCTGGCGGGCGGCGTCCTGCTCCTGCCTCGGTTCGTCCAGATGCTCGGCGGCGAGACCGACACCTTCCGCCGCGAGACCTGGTCCCGGGCGTGGGGCCACTTCAAGCGGAGTCCGGCCGTGGGGATCGGGTACGGCCGGTACAACGACAAGAACCACGAGTTCGCCTCGATCGGCATCGGGCAGGTGGCCGTGAAGGCGGACGTCGTCAACGACGACTACCACGCGCATAATTCGTACCTGCACTGGCTGGCGGAGGGAGGCGTGGTGGGGCTCGCGGTGATGATCGCCTTCTGGATCCTCGTCGCGCGGGGCTTGAAGGGCGACGATCCCCTCCGCGACGGGATCCTCGCCGGGATCGTGGCGATGGCGGTCCTTTCGCTCACGGAGCATTACGCGGGGGGAGGGGTGTTTCTCACGCACCTCGCGTTCCTGATCGGCGTCCATCAATCGAGAAGCGAATGAAGAGTCTCGTCATCGGCGCCAGCGGCCAGGTGGGGAAGTCCCTGATGCGGCTTCTCGGCGACGAGGCGGTCGGCACCGCGCACACGCGGGCGACTGGAAACCTGGACCCGCTCGACCTCGCGGATGTCGGCGCGGTGGGGCGGCTGATCCGCGATCTCAAGCCCCAGGCGATCTATGTCCCCGGGGGAGTGACGGCGGTCGACTGGTGCGAGACCCACGAAGCGGAAGCCCGGCGGATCTGTGTCGACGGAACCGTCGCGGTGCGCGAGGCGGCCGAGGC
>DASRJF010000339.1:0-2234 GCA_035649615.1 Planctomycetota bacterium
CCGAAGTAGAGGTCGCGCGGGCGGCGCTCGACGACGCGGCCGGTCCACGTATCGCGCACCTTGCGCCGGACCTCGCCGTCGATGTCCCCCTCGAGCCAGAGCGTCTCGTCCTCCCAGTGGAGTCGCCCCGCCGCGACCGACTTCTCGAGGTCGAATCCGTAGAGGAGCGCGTTGGCGAGCACCTGCGCCATCGCGGGGAAGATGCGCAGGCTTCCGGGGGTGCCGAGCGCGAGCCACGGGCGGCCGCCGCGGAAGACGATCGTCGGCGCCATGTTGCTCACCGAGCGACGCGACGGGCCCACGCTGTTGCGCCCGCCGGGCCGCCGGTCCATGTCCGAGATGTCGTCGTTGAGCAGGATCCCCCACCCCGGCACCACGACGCCCGACCCGAAGAAGTGGCCGATCGTCTGGCTCATCGAGACGACCGTCCCCGCGCGGTCGACGATCGTGAAGTGCGTCGTGCCCGGCGACCCGCCCGTCGGAGGGGCGCCGTGCGACATCTCGAGGGATTTCAGGTCGACCTCGAAAACATCCGGGTCGCCGATCAGCGGCTCGAGCTTGTGGAAGAGATCGCGGAACGTCTCCGCGAGGAACGGGATCGTCCGCTCCGTGTTGTGGCCGAGCTGGGTGAGTTCGCGCCGCTCGAAGCGCGCCAAGGCCGCTAGGATTCCCACGCCGCCCCGGCTCGGCGGTCCCATGGTCGCGACGCGCGCGCCCGCGACCTCTCCGCGCAGCGGCTCGCGGACTTTCACCTCGTAGTTCCCGAGGTCGGTCGCGCCCCAGACCGGGCCGGTCGCGTTGACCGCCGCGGTGATCGCGCTCCCGATGCCGCCGGCGTACAGCTCCTCGAATCCCGCGGACGCGATCCGCTTCAGCGTGCGGGCGAGGTCGGCCTGGACGAGCCGCTCTCCCGCGCGGTATCGCCGGCCCTCCTTCAGGTAGATCTTCGCCGCGTCGGGGAAGCAGCGCAGGGTCCCCTCGAAAAGCCCCGACACGTAGCCGTAGACATCGGAGACTTCGAAGCCGCGCTCGGCGAGTTCGATGGCGCGACGCGCGAGGCGCGGGAGCGGCGCGCCGCTGCCCCACGTGCGGAGCGCGAGGTCGAGAGCCCGGCCGAGTCCCGGGATCGTGGCCGAGCCCGGCCCGATCTTCGGCGTCCACGGCAGCGCCGCGCCCAGGGGATAGAAGTGCTCCGGGGTCTGGAGCGAGGGCGTGACGCCGCGGAAATCGACGGCGACGGTGCCGGCTTCGTCGCCCCCCGGGGAGACGAGGAGGTAGCCCCCGCCGCCGAGGCCGGAGGCGAAGGGCTCGACGACGCCGATCGCGAGGGAGACCGCGACGGCCGCGTCGACCGCGTTGCCCCCTTCCGCCAGGACTTCGCGTCCCGCTTCCGCGGCGAGGGGATGCGCGGCGACGACCATACCCGACTTCGACCGGGCCACCTTGGTCATGGGTCGGGATTCTAACGCATCGGATAGACTGCTCACGATGTCTGCCGGCAATCCGTGGTGGAAGTCGCGCCCGGCCCGTTATGCTCGCGCGGCCCTGGTTGGACTGGGAATCCCGTTCATCTTGCTGGCGGTGGTGACGATGGCCTTCGGCGACCGGTTCATCTTTTTTCCGACGCGCTATCCCGACGGGGACTGGGCGGCGCGCGAGCAGGCCCGGATTCCGGTCGACGAGGTGGAGTTCACGATCTCCGACGGCACGCGGCTCGTCGCGTGGCACGCGAAGGCCAGGGATCCGCGCTGCACGTTTCTCTACTTCCACGGCAACGCGGGGAACATCGCGGACCGCCTGGACGTCCTCGAGGCGCTCGCCGAGATCGGCGTCTCCACGTTCGCCGTCGACTACCGCGGCTACGGCAAGAGCGGCGGGACGCCGACGGGGCCGGGGATCCTCGCCGACGCCGAGGGGGCGTGGGCGCACCTGACGCTCCGGCTCGGCGTGCCGCCGAACCGCGTCGTCCTCTTCGGCAAGTCGCTGGGGGGCGCGTGCGCGATCGACCTCGCGTACCGCGTTCCCGCGGGGGGCCTCGTCGTGCAGTCGGCGTTCACGTCGATCGCCGACATCGCGTCGCGGATGATCCCGATCTTCCCCGCGAAGTGGTTCCTCCGCGAGAACATGAACAGCGTGATGAAGATCGGCGCGGCGAAGTGCCCGACGCTGATCGTCCACAGCAAGGAGGACGAGATCGTCCCGTTCTCGCACGGCGTGAAGCTCTTCGCGGCCGC
>DASRJF010000340.1:0-4403 GCA_035649615.1 Planctomycetota bacterium
CGCCGCCGCGCAGGACGAGATGGAGGACAACCCGGAATTCAAGGCGTGGTCGAAGCAGAAGCCCGGGGCGTGGGTCAAGTGGTCCGCCGAAACCCAGACCGGCGCCATGAAGCTCTCGACCGACCTGACGTGGACGCTGAAGGAGCTGACCGACCAGAAGGCGGTCATCGAGGAATTGACCATCCTCAACGTCGGCGAGGACCGCCGGCAGCACACCGGTTCCCGCACCGTGGCGTCGAAGATCAAGAAGGGCACGACGTCGGACGGGGCCACGGTCGAGGTCCTCAAGGAGGGGGACGAGAAGATCACCCTCAAGGGCCGCGAGTTGACGTGCCATTGGGTCGAGATGAAGCTCACGGGCCGCCAGGGCGGCACGATGAAGGTGTGGAAGACCGACGAGATCGTCGGCGGCGCGGCGAAGATCGTGATCAAGCACGACGAGGCGGCCAAGATGACCCTGACCATGACGGTGGTGGACTGGAAAGCCGGTGGACAACCCTGAGGAGGTCGGCGCATGACCCGATTCATGTTCGCGTTCGCGGCGGCGGCGATGTCGCTGGCGGCGGTGCAGGACGAGATGATCGAGAATCCCGAGTACAAGGGGTGGGTGGGCCAGAAGGCCGGGGCGTGGGTCAAGTGGAAGACGGAGATTGACGCCGGCGGCAGGAAAATGGAGAGCAATACCACGTCGAAGCTGAAAGAGCTGACCGCGGAGAAGGCGGTCATCGCCATGTCGACGGAAATGGACATGGGCGGAGAGAAGCGGACCACGGACATGCCGGCCCGCACCGTTCCCGCCAAGATCAAGAAGGGCACCGACTCCGAAGGGTCGAAGGTCGAGATCCTGGCCGAGGGGGACGAAGAGGTCGAGGTCAAGGGCACGAAGTACGCGTGCCACTGGGTCGAGATGAAAGTGGAATCCAAGATGGGCTCCATGACCATGAAGGTCTGGCGCACGGACAAGATCATCGGCGGCGCCGCCAAGATGACCATGAAGACGGACAAGATGAACATGGCGGTTTCGGTCGTGGACTGGAAGGCCGGGGAATAGTTTCGAGCTGGAAGGTGGAAGTCGGAAGCTGGAAGCCGGGGGCCCTTCTGGCTTGAAGCTTGGAGCCTGAAGCTTGAAGCTGCCTCTTGCGCGGTCCCACTACGAGAACTTCACCGTGGGGTCGCTCCTCCTCCCCGGCGGCACGAAGAAGCACCTCCACGCCCTCTACGCATTCGCGCGCGCCACGGACGACATCGGCGACGAAAGCGAGGGCGACCGGCTCGCGAATCTCGACGCGTGGGAGGAGGATTTCCGCCGGATCCGGGGCGGGACGCCGCGCCATGCGGTCCATCTCGCGCTCGTCGAGACCGTGCGAAAGTTCGACATCCCCGACGAGCCGTTCCTGAAGCTGATCGAGGCGAACCGGATCGACCAGCGGAAAACGCGCCACGAGACGTTCCGGGACGTGCAGCGCTACTGCGAGCATTCGGCGAATCCGTGCGGCCGCCTCGTGCTTTATGTCTTCGGCGAGCGCGACGCGGAGGCGCACCGGCTCTCGGACTTCACCTGCACGGCGCTCCAGCTCGTCAATTTCTGGCAGGACCTCGCCGTCGACTGGGGCAAGGGCCGGGTCTATCTCCCGCAGGAGGACCTCCGCCGGTTCCGCTATACCGAGGAGGAACTGGCCCGCGGCGAGGTGAACGACCGCTTCCGCGAGCTGATGCGGTTCGAGGCGGAGCGGACGCGCGATCTCTTCGCGCGGGGCCTGCCGCTCGCGGACCGGCTCCGCGGCGCGGCCCGCTTCGACGTGCGGCTCTTCTCGCGCGGCGGGATGCGCGTCCTCGACCTCATCGAGCGCGCGGGATACGATGTCTTCCGCCGGCGCCCGACGCTGTCGAAACTCGGCAAGGCCCGGCTCGCCCTCGAGACCGTACTGGGGATCGGCCCATGACCGTGGCGCTGCGGGAGGCGTACGCCTACTGCGAGTCCGTGACCCGCCGGTCGCACTCCACGTTCGAGCTGGCGATCTCGCTCGTCTTCCGGCCGCGCCGCCAGGCGCTCCAGGCGATTTACGCGTTCTGCCGTCTCGCCGACGATGCCGTCGACCTCCCCGGGCGCGCGGCGCGCGAGGCGACCGCCGCGGTGGAAGCGCTCCGGCGCCGCCTTCGCGACGCCTTCGACGGCCGGCCGGACGGGCCCCTCTTCGTGGCGCTTCTCGACGCCGCCCGGCGCTTCCACATCCCCCTGCCCCGGTTCGAGGAGATCATCGACGGCGTGGCGATGGACCTCCAGCGCGGCCGCTACGCGACGTTCGAGGCGCTCGTCGCCTACTGCCACCGCGTCGCCTCCTCCGTGGGGCTGGCCTGCGTCCACGTCTTCGGATTCCGCGACAAGGCGGCCCTCGACGCGGCCGTCGATCTCGGCATCGCGCTCCAGCTGACGAACATCCTGCGCGACCTGAAGGAGGATGCCGCGCGCGGCCGGATCTACCTGCCCGCGGAGGATCTGAAGCGCTTCGGCGTGTCCGAGCAGGACCTCCTCGAGGGCCGCCGGACGCCGGCGTTCCTCGAGCTGATGAAGTTCGAGGTCGCCCGCGCGCGCGACTATTTCAAGCGCGGCGAGCGCCTCTTCGCATGCCTGTCCCGGTGGATCCGCCCCTGCCCGATCGCGATGGCGTGCGCCTACCGCAAGATCCTCGATTCCATCGAGGCGCACGGCTACGACGTCTTCACCCACCGGGTGCGCCTCACCCCGAGCCAGCGCACGCTCGTCCTCGCGGCCACGGCGCTTCGCACGGTCCTCGCGGGGCGGTCCTGGCGGTTCCTGCCGAAGTCGATTGCATGACCCAGGCGCTCGTCATCGGCGCGGGGTTGGCGGGGCTGGCGGCGGCGCTCGATCTCGCGAAGGCGCGCGTGGCGGTGACGCTGGCCGAGCGCCGCGCGTTCCCCGGCGGCCGCGCCTACTCGTTCGCCGACGCCTCCGGCGAGACCGTCGACAACGGCCAGCACGTCTTCCTCGAATGCTGCACGGCCTACCGCTCGTTTCTCGATGAGGTCGGAGCGTCGGATCTCGTGACCCTCCAGGCCCGCGCCGAGGTCCCCTTCGTCGACCTCCGCTCGGGGAAGACCACCGTGCTCCGAGAGTCCTGGCTTCCGGCGCCCTTCCACTTCCTGTTCTCGATCCTCGGGTTCAAGCCGCTGTCGTGGCGGGACCGGCGGGGGATCCTGCGGGCGGGGCGCCGGATGCGCAAGGACGCCGGGTCGGACGCGGAGTCGCTCGGGACGTGGCTCCGCGCACGCGGCCAGTCGGACGACGCGATCCGGCTCTTCTGGGATCCGTCGATCGTCTCGGTGCTCAACGAGCATGTCGACCGCGTGAGCTCATCGCAGGGGATCTTCGTCCTGCGCACGGCGTTCTTCGAGCGCAAGGCGGCCGCGCGGGTCGGCGTGGCGTCGGTCCCGCTGGGCGAGATCGCCGATCGCGCCGTCGCGAGGATCCGCGCGGAGGGCGGGACCGTCGAATTCAATCGGAAGCTCGACCGGCTTCCCGACGGGCCCGTGATCAGCGCGGTGCCGGCGAAAGCGCTCCTGGAACTGCTGGGCCCGCAGGCGACCCATCCGTTCTTCGCCCCGGCGGCCGCGATGGAGACGTCGCCGATCGTCAACTTGCACTTCCTCTTCGACGCGCCGGTGGAGGCGCCCCGCTTCTTCGCGTGCGTCGGTGGGAAACTGCAGTGGGTCTTCTCCCGCGGAAAGCAGGTGACCGTGTCCCAGAGCGCCGCGCGCGACCTCGTCGACCGCCCCAACGCGGAGCTGGAGCGCGAGTTCCTCGACGAGTTGCGGAAGGCGATCCCGGGCTTGAAGGCGCCGAAGCGGTGCGTCATCGTCCGCGAGCGCGAGGCGACGTTCGTCGCGTCGCCGGGCGCGGCGTCGCGCCGTCTCCCGTGCGCCACGCCCCTTCCCAACCTTTTCCTAGCCGGCGAATGGACCGAAGGCGCGTGGCCCTCGACGATGGAGGCGGCGGTCCGGAGCGGCAAGCGCGCCGCGGCCGAATTAATCCGCCGGTTTCACCTCGCAGATTGAAGATTCCTCCGAACTTCTCCCCACTCAGCATGCACTTGAAGGTGTGCTACAATGTGGCACAGACAAGAGTTGTTCGAATGGAGGGTGAAGTCATGCGGCTTTCGAAGCGCCGGAGGCACACCACTATGAGGCTTCCGGAGGATGTCTTGAAGGAACTGAAGCGATACGCGGAAGGTCATCGGCGCACTCCCGGCGCCGTGATCTCCATGGCGCTGAAGGAGTGGGTCGACATGCAGCGCTTCCCGGGGATCGACTACCGGTGGACTCCCACCGGACGCGAGCCGTTTGTCACCGGCACCGGACTCAGCATTCCCGAGATGTGGTGGATC
>DASRJF010000341.1:0-4593 GCA_035649615.1 Planctomycetota bacterium
GTCCCGAAGTCGATGTCGAGCAGGCTCCCCTGCGCGCCTTCGAACAGGACGCGGCGCTTCTGGTCGATCGCGTCGTTCACGTACCCCAGCGCGTCGCCGACGAAGGGCTCGATCCGCTCCGCGTACCCGCGGTACTCGGCGAAGATCTTCCCGGCGTCGAGCGGCGGCGCGCCGTACAGCGCCTGCAGGATGCGGTTCTTCTCGCCCACCAGCGCCTCCAGGCGCTCGCGCAGGTACTCGGGCCGGTACAGGTCCGCGACCCTGATCCCCTTCCGCGCCGCCTTGTCGGCATAGCACGGTCCGATCCCGCGCTTCGTCGTCCCCAGCTTCTGCGCGTCGCTCCCCTCGGCGAGCTGGTCGATCAGTCGGTGCCACGGCATGACGACATGCGCCCGGTCGCTGATGAGCAGGTTCTTCCCGATTTTCACGCCGCGCGCGCGCAGCCCGCTCAGCTCCTCGATCAGCTGCTGCGGATCCACCACGACGCCGTTGGCGATGACCGACGTCGAGCCCTTGTGGAGGATGCCCGACGGCACGAGGTGCAGGACGAACTTCTCCCCCTTCACGACGACGGTGTGCCCGGCGTTGCCGCCCCCCTGGAACCGGACGACGACGTCCGCCTGCGCGGCGAGCAGGTCGACGATCTTCCCCTTTCCCTCGTCGCCCCACTGGACTCCGACCACGCAGGTCGTGCGCGGAAGCCCGTTCGAGGAGCTCACTTCGACGTCTCCATGAGCTTCGTGAAGGACTCGAAGAGGTAGCGCGAGTCGTGCGGCCCCGGCGCCGCCTCGGGGTGGTACTGGACGCAAAACGCGGGGATCGACTTGTGGCGGAAGCCCTCGATCGTCCCGTCGTTCAGGTTCACGTGCGTCACCTCGATCCCGAGTCCGGCGAGGGACTTCTCGTCGACGGCGAACCCGTGGTTCTGGCTCGTGATTTCCACCCGCCCCGTCTCGATCCGCTTCACGGGATGGTTGGCCCCGTGGTGGCCGAACTTGAGCTTGTAGGTTTTCGCGCCGAGGGCGAGGCCGAGGATCTGGTGGCCGAGGCAGATGCCGAACGTCGGCACCCCCTTCTTGAGGATCTTCTTCATCGTGTCGATGAGGTACGTCACGACCGCGGGGTCGCCCGGGCCGTTCGACAGGAAGACGCCGTCGGGTTTTTCCTTCAAGACCGTCTCGGCCGGCGTCGACGCGGGATACACCGTCACGTCGCATCCCGACCGCGCGAGCTGGCGGACGATATTCCACTTCGCGCCGCAGTCGAAGAGCGCCACGCGGTACTTCGCTCTTGACTTGGCCTCGCCGTTCGCGGCGATGAACTCGCGCCACGGCTTCGGCTCCTTGCAGGTGACCTCCTTGACGAGGTCGAGGCCCGCCATCGAGGGCGCGCGCTTCGCCTTCTCCACCAGGCTCGCGTCGTCCAGGTCGGTCGTCGAGATCACGCCGTTCATGGCGCCCGCGATGCGAAGGCGCCGCGTCAGCGCGCGCGTGTCCACATCGTCGATCGCGACGATCCCATGCTTCTTGAGGTAGGCGTCGAGCGTCGACGTGGCGCGATAGTTGCTCGACGTGGTGGAGAACTCGCGACCCACGAAGCCCTCGACCCAGGGGCGCGCGGACTCGACGTCCTCCTCGTTGACCCCGTAGTTCCCGATGTGCGGGCAGGTCATCGTGACGATCTGCCCCTTGTAGGAGGGATCGGTGAGGATCTCCTGGTAGCCGGAGAGGGCCGTGTTGAAGACGACCTCGCCGGTCCGCTCGCCGGGCGCGCCGAAGGAGCGCCCCTCGTAGACCGTCCCATCTTCCAGGGCGAGTTTCGCGACCGTCACTTGACGTGGCCCTCGCTGTCCACCGGACCCAGGATCACCGTCGTGAGCGCCTCGGGCGACAGGTGCGTCCTCGCGACGCGCAGCAGGTCCTCTTTCGTGACCGCGCGGATGGCCCGGGCCAGGTCCTTCACGTAGTTGATGCCCAGGTTGAGGCGTCGGGCCGAGATCATGTAGGCCGCGAGCTGGTCGGTCGATTCCCACGAGAAGGGCATCGTCCGCAGGAGGTAGTTCTTCGCTCGCGCGATCTCCGCGTCCGTCGGCCCGTTCGACAGGAGGTCGTCGATGATCTCGAGCGTCAACTCGAGCGGCTTGGCCCCGTTCTTGGGCGCCGATCCGATGTAGATCATGAACGGCCCGGGATGCAGGTCCGCGCCCTGCGTGAGGATCCCCCACACTTCATAGGCCAGGCCGGCTTCGTCGCGCACCTTGCTCGACAGCCGGTCGGCGAACCCCGTGCTCCGGCAGAAGATGTGCTCCAGCACCCGCAGGGCGGCGTAGTCGGGATGTTTCCGGTCGATGGAAAGATGACCGACGACGTAATTGACCTGGTTTCCATCGCGGCTCTCGACGATCCGCTCCGGCTTTTTCTGGCGCGCGACCGCGGGGAGCGCCGGGAGCGCGTCCTCGCCCGATCCGCCCCACTCCGAGAACAACTTCTGGACGTCCCGGATCAGCGCGACCGGATCGACGTCGCCCGCCACGGCGAGAATCGTGTTGTCGGGACGGAAGCACTTCCGGTGATGGGCCAGCACGTCCGACCGCGTCAGCGTCTGGAGCGTCCGGCTCGTGCCGAGATCGGGCCGCCCCATCGGATGGTCCGGGTAGACCGACTTCATGAACAGGTCGCGCGCGACGAGGTTGGGCGCGTCCTGCCGGCCCTGGAGCTCGGAGAGCTGGAGGTCCTTCTTGTCCGCCACCCGCGGAGCGGGGAAGGTCGGATACACGACCAGGTCGCGCAGCAGCTCCAGCATGTCCTTCGTGTGCGGCGCCAGCGCCTTGATCGACACGCCGGTCGAGGACGTCGAGAGCTGGGATCCGGTGAAGTCGACGAACGCGGCGATCTCCTCGGCCGTCCGGGCCGTGCCCCCCGGGGGCGACACGCCCTGGTCGAGGAGCTGGCCGACGAGCGCCGCGACGCCCGCCTTCTCGGGATCCTCCACCGTCTGCCCCGCGTTCACGTACGCGCTGAAGCTGACCACCGGCAGGTCCGTCTTCGGCTTGATCAGGAGCGTCAGGCCGTTCCGGAACCGCCTCTCGACATAGTCCCCGAACTCCGGCGCGCTTCCCGAGATCGCCGCCGGTTCCGGCGTGCGCCCGCCTTTCGCCCTGGCCGTCGCGACCGTTCGATTCTCGTTCGTGAAGAGCTTCGCGGCGGTCGCCTTGAGGTCGTCCGAGGTGACCGCGGTGACGCGGCCCAGGTACTCGCGCAGGTATTCCGGCACGCCGAACGCCTCGAACTTCGCGATGTCGTCCGCGAGGCTGTACTGGCGCTCCTTCGCGAAGACGAAGTTCGCCGCGATGATGTTCTTCGCCTTCTGCAGCTCCCGCTGCGAAACGGGCTCGCTCTTGAGCCGCTCCAGCTCTTCGATCACGGCCTTCTCGACGTCCGCGGGGTCGCGCTTCTCGCGCAGCTCGGCCAGGATGAAGTAGACGCCGTCGTACTTCCTGGAGTCGTTGGCGGTCGAGACGTCGGTGCAGGAGCCGGCGCCGTCCACGAGCTTCTTGTAGAGCCGCGAGTCCTTGCCCGTCGTGAGGACCTGGCTCAGCACGTCCAGCCGGATGTCCGTGTCGGACCCGACGCGGTCCGAGCGGTACGCCAGTCCGATCCGGTGAAGCGACTTGTCCGTCTCGAGGTTGACGCGCGCTTCCCGCCCGGCGGGCGGATCGGGCGGCATCTTCGGAGGCACCGCCTCCTTCACCTTCCCGTACCCGCCGAAGAGCTCCTCGATGCGCGCGAACGTCGCGTCCTTCTTCACGTCGCCGACGACCACCATCGTCGCGTTGTTGGGCCCGTAATGGTCCTTGTAGAACTGGACCATGTTCTCGTACTTCATGGTGTCGAGGTCCTTGCGGAACCCGATCACCGGATGGTGGTACGAGCTCGACTTGAAGACCGCGGGCTCGATCTCGTGCCAGAGCTGGCCCCACGGGCTGTCGAGGGAGCGGTTGAGCTCCTCGATGACCGCCTGCAGTTCCTGCTCCCACTCCTTCCGGTCGAGGATGCAGTTCAGCATCCGGTCGGCCTCGATCTCGAGGAACCGGTCGAACATTTCGGAATGAACGGTGAACCAGTACGCCGTCAGGTCGTTCGTCGTGTACGCGTTGTTGGATCCGCCCGCCTCGAACGTGATCGCGTCGATCTCGCCCTTCTTCAGCTTGCCCGTGCCCTTGAACATCATGTGCTCGAGGAAGTGGGCCAGGCCGGTGGCGCCCTCGGTCTCGTGGACCGAGCCGACCCGGTAGCTGGTGACGACCGTCGCGATCGGGAGGCGGTGGTCCTCCTTCACGAAGACCGTCATGCCGTTCGCAAGGACGCGCCGCTCGATCCCCTTGAGGAGGTCGAGCTTGCCGACGTCGAGGGACTTGGGCGCTTTGGTTGTCACGGGGGAGGACTCCTTCGGAGGGGTGGCGGACCCCGGCTCCGCGGGCCCTCCCGCGCAGCCGGACAGGACGAGGACCGAAACCGCAGCCATCAGCACGGAACGGATCACGCTATTCCTCCTCGGACTCCTTGGGTTCCCCTGCTTCGCGCCGCGCGGGCC
>DASRJF010000342.1:0-4107 GCA_035649615.1 Planctomycetota bacterium
TCGAGAACGGCGTCCTCGATCTCGAGATCACCGCGAACCGCGCCGACTTGCTTTCGCTGATCGGCGTCGCGCGCGAGTTGGGGCTCCTCGGCCGCGCCCGCAAGGCCGATCCGCCCGCGGACGTCGCCGAGTCCGGCGCCCCGGGCGGCGTGCCGGTCGAAGTGAAGGACGCCGCGTTCTGCCCGCGCTACATCGGCCGGGTCATCCGCGGCGTCACGCCGGGCGGCTCGCCGGAGTGGATGCGGTCCCGGCTCGAGGCCGCCGGGATCCGGTCGATCAACGTCGTCGCCGACATCACGAACTACGTGATGCTCGAATGCGGCCAGCCGCTCCACGCGTTCGATCTCGCGAAACTCAAGGGCGGGCGCATCGTCGTGCGCCGGGCGGCGGCGGGGGAGAAGATCGTCGCCATCGACGGAAAGGAGTACGCGCTGGCGCCGGCCGACGGCGTCATCGCGGACGCGGAGCGTCCCGTCGCCGTCGCGGGCGTCATGGGCGGGCGCGATTCGGAAATCGGCGCCTCCACGCAGGACATCCTCCTCGAGAGCGCGATGTTCGAGCCCGCCTCGGTGCGGGCGACGTCGCGGCGGCTGCGCCTTCCGAGCGAGTCGAGCTACCGGTTCGAGCGGGGCGTCGAGTGGGCGACGGTCGAATGGGCCTCGAAGCGGGCGGCGCGCCTCCTGGGGGAGCTGGCGGGAGGGAAGCCGGCGCCCGGGGCCGTGGATGTGGCGGCGGTGGCGCCCAAGGCCCTCCGGATCCGTTTCCGGAACGAGCAGGTCAGGCGGGTCCTGGGGCTGGACGTTCCGGTCGCGAAAATCGACGACGTCTTCAAGGCGCTGGGATGCAGGCCGGCGAAGGGCGAGGTCGAGCTGCCGGCGTTCCGCCGCGACTTGAAGTCGGAAATCGACCTCATCGAGGAGATCGCGCGGATCGTGGGCTACGACCGGATCCCGACGGACCTCGACATCCAGGTGCGCGTCGCGCGGTCGCATCCGACGGATCCCGCCCGGCAGGAAATCCGCGCCGCGCTGTCGGGCTCGGGCGCGTTCGAGGTGCTGACGTCGAGCTTCGAGGAGGCGAACGCGCCGGGCCTCGTCCCGATCCGGAATCCCGAGGGGCACGTCGACCGGACGCTGCGCGCGTCGCTCGCGCCGTCCCTGAGGGCCGTCCTGCGGACGAACGAAGGAAGCCGCGAGCCGCTCCGGCCCGTCTTCGAGATCGCGAAAGTCTATCGCCGGGCGGGGAACACGCACTCGGATACCGACCTGGGCAAGGACCGCTCGCCGTTCGACGAGCGCGAGGTCCTGGGGATCGCGGCGCCGGGCGGGCAGGCCGAAGCCCGGGCGCTCGTCGGGCGCGTCCTGGAGCGGCTCGGCATCGCGCGGGAGCCCGAAGGAGCGGTGATCTATGACCGGGGCGACGGCGCGGTCGTGGCCGAGGCCGATTTCGCGGCCCTGGCGAAGGCGGCGACCCTCGTTCACAAGACCCGCCCGCACTCGATCCAGCCCGCCGTCGTGCGCGACATCTCGATGGCCTTCGAGGAGCGCGTGCGGTGGGGGGAGGTCGAGGCGATCGTCCGCGCGGAAGCGGGGCCGCTCCTGGCGGCCGTCGGGCTGTTCGACCTCTTCGACAAGGTCGGGAAGGGGCGCAAGAGCTTCGCCTTCTCGATGCGGTTCCTGGCGCCCGACCGCACGCTCGCCGGGACCGAGGTGGATCCCCTCGTGGAGCGGGTTCGCGCCGCTTTGAAGACCCGGCTGGGCGGCGTCGACCGTTGATTCGGCCGCCGCGGGTCGTTGAGATGCCTTATGCTTGATGCCTGATACCGGGTTCCTATAAGATTCTTCCGGTCCCCACAAAGGTCCCTACATGGAAGACAAGGCCCGGCTGGGTCATCTCCTCGTTGAGTCCGGACTTATCACCGAAGAGCAACTCCGCATGGCCACGGACTTCCAGACGTCCGTGGGGGGCAACCTGGGGGCGATCGTCGTCAAGCTCGGGTTCATCGAGGACCACCGGCTCATCCAGTTCATCGCGAAGGACCAGGGGCTGTCGGTCATCACGCTCGACGACATCGTCCTGCCGCTGACCCTCGTCCGGCGCCTCCCGCGCAAGCTCATCGAGAAGCACCAGGTCCTTCCGATCCACTACAAGGACAACATCCTGACGGTGGCCACGGCGGATCCCTACGATTACGAGGCGATCGAGGAGATCCAGCTGGCCCAGGACGCGAAGATCGAGATCAACCTCGCCCCCCGGTCGGCGATCCAGAAGTGCATCGGCGAGCTCTTCCAGCCCAAGCCCGCGCCGGCCACGGGGCACGAGAAGCACGAGGCGGAGGAAACCCGCCTTGAAGGCGAAGGTGCAATCCATCGCGACAAGCCGATCACCACGCACCGCCATCTCCCGAAGGTCAGCAAGCTGTTCCTTCACGAGGCCCTGATCCCCCTGCTCATCCAGAAGGGGATCATCAGCGAGGAAGAGCTGATCCGGAAGGCCCGCGAGATCGAGGCGGCGGCCGAGGGACGTTGACCCCCGCCCCATGACGCAGGTCAAGATACGCGACCTCAGCCGGCAGGTCGGCTCCTCGCTCCGACTGGGCGAGGAGCGCGGCGCCCGGATCATCGACGCGTTCGTCGCCGCCCTCAAGGGGGCGATCGCCTCCGGACGGGTCGTCGAGTTCCCCGGCTTCGGGCAATTCTCGATCACGCAGAAGGACGACACTCCCTGGCCCACCGCCGTCCGCGCCAACTTCGTCTCCGAGTTCGGGGCCCGGCTGTCGGAAGCGGATCCCGCCAAGGTGCAGTCGATGATCGGCTCGTTCCTCGACGTCGTGAAGAACGAGATCATGGCGGGGCACCGGGTGGCCCTCGAGGACGTGGGCGTCCTCGAGGTCCGGTACGAGAAGCCCAAGATCGAGCAGCACCCGACGGGCCACCGGCTCATCCGGCCCGCGATGACGGCGCTCGTCTTCACGCCGAACAAGCTGATCCTGACGTTCGAGGGCGAGGCGAAGCTCGTCTTCACGCCCGCGGACGAGATCCGCAAGCGGGTCGAGCAGGTCCGGTCGTCGGCGATCCTCCTGCTCGTGCGCAGCGTGGACTACTTCAGCAAGACGCTCGAGTACTACTTCCGCACGGCGAACTGGGACATCGACGTCCTGACGGACGTGCCGTCCGCGATGAAGCGGATGGAGTCGGGCAAGCCCTACCTCGCGATCGTCGACGGCACGGTGGCGGATCACCAGAAGTTCTGCACCGGGCTCAAGATGAAGAAGGAGACGACCAACACGCCGCTCATCCTCCTCTACGAGAACGCGGCGGCGTACGACATGCCGGCCGAGCTCATGGTGACGGGCGACGAGAACCTGCCCCAGCCGTTCGAGTTCCGGAACCTCCTCGAGCTGGCGGACAGCGAGATCGTGCGGGCGGCGGAGGAGGAGCTGATCTTCAAGCAGCAGATCAACCTCCAGCTCCCGACGGACGAGGCGCAGATCGAGCGGACGATCGAGATGGTCCACCGCCTCCTCGAGGGCAGCGAGCTGGACGAGCAGGGCCAGGTGGCGCTCGCGGCGGCCTTCCGCGAAGCGGTCGTGAACGCGGCCCAGCACGGCAACAAGTACCGGAAGGACCGGCCCATCGAGATCCAATATCTCCTCGACACCGAGAAGATCACGATGGTCGTGACGGACCAGGGGACGGGCTTCAACCACGACCAGCACGTGCGGTCGGTGGCGTCGCGGGACGCGATCAGCGCGGCGCGCGGGCGGCACCTGCAGGGCCGGATGGGCGGCCTCGGGATCATGATGATCCTGAAGTGCTGCGAGCGGGTCGAGTACAACACGCAGGGCAACCAGGTAACGCTGACGAAGTACCTCCGGCCGCAGGCGCAGGCGCAGTCGGCGGCGCAGGCCCAGACGGCCTAGGGTTCAGCTGTCAGCGTTCAGCCTTCAGCCAGATCGGCGGAACGGCCCCGTTCATGAAGTGACTCAGCTCAACTTGTCCGTGCGCAGTCGCGGCGCGTATTCCGCCGACCAATCGCCGGCGCTCGACAGCACCAGGAACAGCTCTCCGTCGGCGGCGTCCTTGGGCACCGGACTCAAGGTGACGG
>DASRJF010000343.1:0-6155 GCA_035649615.1 Planctomycetota bacterium
ACGGTCCTCCACCAGCTCCGACTCGCCTTTGTCCAGGCATCAAAAATGCCGCCCGCCGGGTAGAATAGGGTTGATGAAGCTGCTGTTCGCGATGCTGGTCCTGGCGCTGGCCTCGGGATGCATGCTCGAAGGCCAGGCCCGGCTCGCTCCCGACGACAGCCCGGGGGCCACCGCCGTCGGCCCCGGCCAGTATCACTTCGAAGGCGCCCGGCACCTCGTCGACACCTGCACCCCCTGCCGCGCCCAGATGATCACGGCCCCGGACGAACTCTCGGAGTGGTATCGCCGCCAGCACGTGCTGCGCGCCGAACGCGACGCCGGCCGACCCTGACTGGGCGAGTCCTGCGTGCTGAGTCCTGAGTTTGTCCAACGTGCCGGGTCCCAGGTCGTCCGGCGTCGGACTCCGGACCTCGGACGAACTTTGAACGTTGAACCTTGAACTTTGAACGTCCTTTAATATATACAGTAAATGCTGTATATAGTACTCTATCGATGCGGGCCTTGACGGGTTCCGCCGGGGCGCGCTAGCCTGTCTTTCATCTTCTAACTGGGGGGAGACGACATGCCCGATCTCGTGACCTCGATCATCCCGATCGCGCTGCGCTGGGTCCACGTCCTCGCCGGGATCATCTGGATCGGCCATCTCTACTTCTTCAACTTCGTGAACGTCAACTTCGAGAAGGCGATCGACGCCTCGCTGAAGAAGACCATCATCCCCCAGCTCCGTCCCCGGGCCCTCTGGTGGTTCCGCGTGGGCGCCATGATCACGATGGTGACGGGGGTGACCTACATCCTCTGGGAGCAGTTCGTGGCGGGCCACGCCGGGTTCTCCAACTGGTGGGAATCCGGCAACAACCTCTGGATCACGATGGGGATGCTGTTCGGCCTCGTCATGTGGTTCAACGTGTGGTTCGTGATCTGGCCGAACCAGAAGATCATCCTGGCGGGGATCTCGACGGGCAACAAGCCGGCGGACTTCGACGCGCGGGTCGCCACCGCGGGGAAGTTCTCGAGGATCAACACCTACCTGTCCGTCCCCATGCTCTTCGGCATGCTGGGCCGCCAGAGCTTCACGATCCCCGACGTGCTGGTGCGGACCGAGGCCGACGGGATGCGGGTGACGCGCCCGGATTGGGGCCCGATCCTGGTCATCATGGCCGTGGTGATCGCGCTGGGCTTCGCCACCGCCCACCACTTCATCTACATGCTGGGACCGCGGGTGGGCAAGGAGTTCATCTCGGCGGCACCTGCTGCTCCGCCACCCGCCCCACCGCCGCCGAAATGAGGCTTGTGGCTTCTGGCTTAGAGCTTAGAGCTGGCTTCACGCGTTGCCCGGGCGATCGCTCGGCAGGCTCGGCACCCCGTGGGCCGGGGTCTTGTACTCCACCTGGAGCTTGAGCGCTTCCGCGACCAGGCGCACCGCCTCGACGTTCGCGTTGTCCACCGACGCCACGTCGAACTGCTTCTCCGGCGGCAGGTTGATCGCCGCGAAGATCCGCTTGGCGTGAGCCGGCCCGAGGAGCGGCTCCATCATCCGGATGAGCCGCGACATCCCCGCGCGCTCCACGCTCAGGACGTCCTGCAGGTGCTTGAGCTGCTCCTCGATCTGGCTCACGTACTTGAGCACCACCTCCACGCGGTCCGTCGAGTTCTCGATCTCGGCCGCGAGGGCGGGATTCTGGCGCTTCATCAGGCGCGTGAACTTGATGAGCTCCTGGCCGAAGCCCGCGAGGCGGGCCCGGGACTCGAGGTCGCGCCGCCGGTCGACGGCCTCGTCGCCCTTCATCGAGGCGCGCGCCTGGTGGATGTCGTCGCCGGTCGCCTCGCCGAACCCGCCCTTGATCATGCGCATCGTCCCGCGCGTGATGGCGGCCCCTTCGATCCGGTAGATGTAGGCCTGCCCCCGCTCCTGCGACGACATGGTCGCGTTCGGCATCGTGCAGTCGACCGAGCCGTCGCCGCACGTGATGACGAGCAGGCCCGACGTCGCCTTGAGCGCCTCGTGGACCATGGGGTTCAGCGACGGCGCGAAGATGACGCGCCCCTCGCCGAGGTTGTACTCGTCCAGGTTCACGGGCCGGCCGTCCCGGCGCGCGCCGAGCCGGAGCTCCGGGAGGAAGTCGGGGTCCTCGGAATCCTCCGCGGGAAGCGCGCGGATCGGGACCCCGGCGACGGTGAGCCGGGCGAACTCGATGTGGCGCCCCGCGGGGATCGCCTCCTCCGACAGGATCGTGTCCGCCAGGATGTACACGGGCACGCGCGAGCGCTTGAAGACTTCCTCGAGCTGCTCGTAGACCTTGCGGGCGCGCAGCGCCGCGCGGCCCCGCTCGATGAGCCGTCCCGAGCGGTCCTTGAGGCCCACGTAGACCCGGATCGTCCGCAGCGCCTGGATCTCCTCCCCGCGCCGGTAGTGGTCCGGATTGGCCGTCATGACGTGGCCGAGCGACGTGATGTCCCGCACGCCTTCCCCGTTGTACTGCTCGCGCTTGCTCGCCAGCTCGAACTCGAGGATCTTGCGCGCCTCCAGGTAGACCGGCCGCTCCTCGGGCGTGACGATCGACCCGACGAGGTTGCCCATGACGAAGATCGCGTTCGCCTGGACGTCGCGTCGCGACGCCAGGTCGATGATCGCCGAGACGAAATCGATGTCTCCCCGGGGATCGGAGATGGAGAGGAAGGTGGCGCGACTCATTCCGTTGGTCCGTGAAGTTCAACCATGAATGATACGCTGCGAATGATACACCGCGACGCGGGGCCCATCCACCTCAATCGGCAGAAACGGGAGTCCGCCGCGCGGGTTCCGCCGTCGTCCTCCGCCCTCAGGAAGAGGCGGACGAATACGACCGGACCCCCGCGCGCCAGACCGCGAGGGCCGCCCCGAACGCCGCCGCCGTCACGCCCGCCAGGTGGAGCACGACCGGCCAGGGATTTCCCTCGATGAGCGCGCGCGTGGGGAACGAGACGATCAGGGCGAACGGAAGCAGGGTCACCAGCAGCCTCCGCACCCACCCGGTGAAAATCCCGACCGGCCGCGTGATCGTATCCGTCATCGAAAAGTAGATCTCCCTCAGGCCGTGCGCGTTGTGCAGCCAGAAGACCGGCATCAGGAACAGGATATTGAGGACGTAGTGCAGGAACACCCCCGCGAGCAGGCACGCGAGAAAAATCGCGACCGGGACCGCGCCGAGCGGACCGGGATACCGGAGCAACGCCCACGCGAGAACGCCCGCCGCCATGAGCAGGTTGACGAACGAGTTGGCGGCGAACTCCCGCAGGCTCACGAAGAAGAGCGACGACACGGGGCGGACGAGGTAGAAATCGAGGTCTCCCTTGTTGATGAGGAACGGGAACCACCACATGTTGTTCGAGAAGATCGTCATGTGCAGCGCGTCCGAGACGAAAACCCCGCCCAGGAAGACCAGGGACTGGTCGTACGTCCAGCCCCCGAGCAGCGGCGTGTGGCGGAAGAGGACCCAGAAGAAAAGGAAATTGACGACGTACCAGACGGCGTCCATCAAGATGCGGAACCCGAAGTCGAGCCGGAACTCCATGGCGCGGCTGAACGAGAAGCGCAAGAAGGAGGCGTAGAGGCGAAGATATCTCATGGCTTCAAGATCGCATCAGGCATAAGGCAGCAGGCAGCAGGCAGCAGGCAGCAGGCATCAGGGACCGCCCCTGATGCTTGATGCCAGATGCTTGATGCCAGATGCCATCAAATCCCCACCCCGGTGTACTGAAGCGTGCCCCGTCGCCACACCGCTCGGCCGATCAAGGCCAGGACGCCGCACCAGCCAAGCCCGATCGCCATTCCCACGGCCCATTCGGCGGGCGAGATCCGGCCGAGAAGGGTCTCGACGGGGAACGCGAAGAGATAGCGGAACGGCAACGCCTCCAGCAGGAGCCGCGCGCCGCCCGGGAACAGCGAGAGCGGCACCAGCATCCCTCCCAGCAGCGCCGACGCGAACCGGTGCATGACCATCAGGCTCCAGACGTTTTCCGCCCAGAACGAGACGAGCTGGATGGGATACGTGATCAGGAAGTTGAGGAGATTCGCCATCACGATCGCGCCGATCCCCATCGCGATCGACGCGATCGAAACGTCCCCGGGGAATCCGACGACGAACGGAATCCAGGCGCCGAAGAGGAGAATCTGGAGGGCGGCGGGGCCCATCGCCCCGACCTGCTGGACATATTTCACGACCCCGTACGGCACGGGATAAAGCAGGTACCTCGTGAGACCGCCCTCGTAGATGTCCTGCGAAACACCCTGTTCGAGATCGGTCGACTGGACGATCTTGCCGACGAGGATGACCGCGGCGTAGTAGAGAAACATCTCCGGCTCGCCGAAGCCCCCGATCGCGGGCCGCCCCGAGCCGGCGAACACGGCCTTCACGATGAACCACGCGACGCCGAGCCGGACGGCGAGCGACGAGATCGCGCTGATCCAGAAGTCGCCCCGGTAGCTCATCCGGCGGCGAATTTCCGTCGTCAGCAGGTCCCGGAGCAGGGCTCCCCTCACGCGGGGCCCCCTTTCGCCCGCTGGATCTTCTCGATGATCGTCCCGATGTCGATCTCCTCGATGGCGAGATCCGCCACCGGGTAGCGCTTCAACAGCTCCGCCGCGGCCTCCGCCACGCGGCCCCGCGGCACGCGCAGGCGGATCGTGACGTCGTCGCACGCGTCGACCTGGCCCAGCGCCTCGAGGCCCTCGCGCGACACGGCGCCGTTCGTCTTCCCCAGGTGCGCCGTCACGACCTTGTGGTCGGCGTACTTCTCCACCACGCCGGTGAGGCTCCCGTCGTACACGATCTCGCCCTCGCGCAGGATGACGAGCCGCCGGCAGAGGCGCTCGATGTCCTCCATGTAATGGCTGGTCAGGATCATCGCGGGCCGGTGCTCCTCGCGGTAGGCAAGGATGAAGTCGCGGATCGCGCGCTGGGCGGTCAGGTCGAGGCCGATCGTGGGCTCATCGAGGTAGACGACGCGCGGCCCGTGGAGGAGCGCGGCGATGAGCTCCATCTTCATGCGCTCGCCGAGCGAGAGGCGGCGCACCGGGATCGTGAGCTGGCCCGTCACGTCGAGCACGCGGGAGAGGTAGTCGAGGCCGGCGCGGTACCGCTCGTCGGGGACCTGGTAGATCTCCTTCAGGAGGAGGAAGCTGTCCGCGGCGGGGAGGTCCCACCAGAGCTGGGCCTTCTGGCCCATGATGAGCGCGACCTGGCGGCGGAACCGGTTGTCTCGCTCCCACGGCCGGAAGCCCAGGACGCGCGCGTCGCCGCCCGTCGGATGGATGATCCCCGCGAGCATCTTGATGAGCGTCGTCTTGCCCGCGCCGTTCGCCCCGACGAGCCCGACGATCTCGCCCTCGCCGACCTTGAACGTGGCCTCGTGGACGGCGCGCTTGGTCACCTTCTCGCGGCTGAACAGCGAGCGCACCGATCCCCAGAGCCCCGGGTCCTTCCGGTGCGTCGTGAAACTCTTTGAAAGGGCGTCGACCTCGATCATTGAGACATGGCCTCCGCGTTGGATGCCCGCTGATCGCTGGCGGCTGAGCGCTGGGCCGCGGCTTACGATACCTGATGGCCGCAATTTCTTGCCGGTTTCGCAAGGCGACACCGCAACCTATTGCCCTACCGTACGTTACGCTCCATTTCAAAAATTCTTAAATGTTTCGGCCGCTCCTGTAACCCGCCGAATCCGGCATCGTAGACCGGGTTGTAGAGCTTGTCGCAGGGGGGTGAAAGCTCTTCACTAACGAGTACCTCACAAGCTGTGGTGGTATCGATGTTGTCCGGGCGGTCAAGCCAGGGGAATTAGCCATGCGCAACATGACATCCGCGATGGTCTGCCTGCATCTGGTCATGGCTGTAGCCGCGACGGCCAACGCCCAGTCGCCGCAGGATCCGACGGGCACGTGGACGAGCCGGCAAGGCGGCTCCAACTACTACCAGGGCGCCGCGGCCTCCGACGGAACCTACCTGTATATCTTCGGCGGATACCAGGACGGCACGGGAACCACGGCGTATCCGTACGCCCAATACCAGATGTTGCGTCGATACGATCCCGCGAGCAACTCGTGGACGCAGATCGCCGATCCGAGCACGGGCACGGGGATGATGCCCTATCCGACTCTTTACAACGCCGGCGCCTATTCC
>DASRJF010000344.1:0-2996 GCA_035649615.1 Planctomycetota bacterium
TTCGCGCGTCCCCGACCGATCATCTCGAGGCGGCCCGTTTCCGTGACCTGCCCGACGCACCCGCGCGGAACGCCATCGGTCGCGCGCTCGAAGGGGCCGAAGTCGCGCTCGCGAACCTCGACGAGGAACCGCGACGGCGACTCCGAGAACAGCAGCGCCGTCTCGCCCGTGAGCGCCTTCACCTGCGCCTGCTCGAGGAACATGTTGAGGCCGAGGCCGCCCGCGAACGCCATCTCCGCCGCCGCGACCGCGAGCCCGCCCTCCGAGAGGTCGTGGCACGCGCGGACGAGGCCCATCGAGATCGCCCGCGCCATGGCGGCGAGCGCCTTCGGCCCCGCGACCGGATCGACCGCCGGCACGCGGCCCCCCTCGAGGCCGTTCACGAGGTTGAAGTGGGACCCGCCCATCTCCATGCGGGTCGCCCCCACGAGCCAGAGGTAGTTGCCCGGCTCCTTCAGATCCATCGTCACGCACTTCCGCACATCGGGCACGATCGAGAGCGCCGAGATGAGGAGCGTGTGCGGGATCCGGATCGCCTTGCCCCCGGTCCGGAACTCGTTGTTCAAGCTGTCCTTGCCCGAGATGAAGGGCGTTCCATACGCCTTCGCGATGTCGTGGCACGCCTGCGCCGCGCGCACGATCGCTCCCAGCGTCGCGGGATCGTTCGGATTTCCCCACGAGAAGTTGTCGAGGATCGCGGTCTGCGCGGGATCGCCGCCGACGGCGACGACATTCCGGAGCGCCTCGTCGATCGCGTTCGCGGCCATCTGGTACGGGTCGAGATCGCCGTACCTCGGGTTCATCCCGCAGCCGAGCGCGATCCCTCGATTCGTCCCGAGATGAGGCCGCACCACGGCCGCGTCGGAAGGGCCGTCGTCCGCCGCGCCGGTCAGCGGCTTGACGACGCTTCCCCCCTGCACCTCGTGGTCGTACTGCCGGATGATCCACTCCTTCGAGCAGACGTTCCACGAGGCCAGGATCTTCTTCAGGTCGACCGCGTAGTCCGTCCGCTCGGGCGGCTTGGGGTCGGAGATCTTGGGCTCGGCCCACGTCGCGACGCGCGGCTCGCGCGGCAGGCCGTGATGCAGGAACTCCATGCCGAGACGCGCGACTTCCTGGCCCGCGTACCGGAGGACGAGGTCGCCGGTTCCCGAGAACGCTCCGATCACCGTCGCCTCGACATCCTCCGCCGCGAAAGTCTCCAGGAGCTTCGCGACTTTTTCGTGGGGAACCGACAGGACCATCCGCTCCTGCGCCTCGCTGATCCAGATCTCCGCGTACGAGAGGCCCTCGTACTTGAGGGGCACCTTCTCGAGATCGACCTCCGCGCCGAGCTCCTCGCCCATCTCCCCCACCGCGCTCGACAGCCCGCCCGCGCCGCAGTCGGTGATGGCGTCGTAGAGCCCGAGATCGCGCGCCTGCAGGACGGTGTCGATCACCTTCTTCTCGACGATCGCGTTTCCGATCTGGACGGCGCCGCCGGAGACCGTCTCCGAGGCCTCGTGCAGCTCCGCCGATGAAAACGTCGCTCCGTGGATGCCGTCGCGGCCCGTGCGTCCGCCCACGACGACGATCCGGTCGCCCTTCCTGGACTTCTTGAACGAGAGGTCGCGCGGGATCAGGCCGACCGTGCCGCAGAATACGAGCGGATTGCCGGTGTAACGCTCGTCCACGTACACCGCGCCGTTGACCGTGGGCAGGCCGATGCGGTTGCCGTAGTCGCGGACGCCCGCGACCACGCCCTTGAGGATGCGCCGCGGATGGATCGTGCCGGGCGGCGTCGATTTCGCGTCCGGGGGGCCGACGCAGAAGACGTCGGTCGACGCGACCGGCTTGGCTCCGAGTCCGCATCCCAGCACGTCGCGGATGACGCCGCCGAGCCCCGTGTTCGCGCCGCCGTACGGATCGATCGCCGACGGGTGGTTGTGCGTCTCGACTTTGAAGCAGACGTTGAACTGGTCGTCGAACTCGATGATGCCCGCGTTGTCCTTGAAGACGCTGACGCACCACGGGCGGGCCAGGTCCTGCGTGGCCTGGAACACCGTCGACTTGAGCAGGTTCGGGATCCGCGTGCCGTTGAAATCGACGTCGGACGTCAGCGTCTTGTGCTTGCAGTGCTCGCTCCACGTCTGGGCGAGCGTCTCGAGCTCGACGTCGGTCGGCTCGCGGTCGAGCTTCCTGAAATGGGCCTGGATCGCCTTCATCTCGGACAGGGAGAGCGACAGGACCCATTCGCGGCTGAGGGCCTTGAGGGCGTCGTTGTTCAGCTCGCGGATCGGAACGTCCACGCGCTTGAACGCGTACGCCGCGCCGATCGCGAGACGCTCGAAGGCGCGCTCGCCGAGCGTGATCTCGTCGACCGCCTCGTTGCCGAGCACCTTGGCGGCGGCGTCGCGGAGGCTCTTGTCGTCGGGTCCGCCGCGGATCTCGTGGCGCAGGCCCGTGCGGACCGCGGTCGCGGTCAATCCCAGGTCCGCGATGGCCTTCCGCGCGCTCGCCTCGACGGGGTCCATGACGCCCGGCTTCTTGAAGATCGTGACGACGCGGGCCCCCGCCGGAACCGGCGGCGGCTTCGAGGCGGGCGTGACGGTGAACGCCTCGGAAATGGGGTCGGCGAGGATTTCGCTCGCGACGCGGTCGCCGGGGAGGTCGCCTTCGATGAGGTAGACGAACGAGGTGCGGACGCTCTCGACGCCTTCGACGGGGAGATCGCGGAGCGCGGCCAGGGCGGACGCGGACGGGGCATCGCCGAATTCGGGCCGGCAGGTGACGTCGACGCGCCAGAGCACCCGGAGTTCTCTCTCTAAAAGGACAATTTATCAACGAATGCCCCACGGGTCCACGATGCGATGGCCAGACGATTTGAGATTGGCGATGGGTGATTAGTGATTAGAAGAAACGAAGCCGATGCCCTGCTCGTCATACTTTGAGCGGAGGGCGTGCGGCGAGCGCGCTATAATGAAAGTGATGAGCGATTTGAACCTCCGGCTCGAAGG
>DASRJF010000345.1:0-2544 GCA_035649615.1 Planctomycetota bacterium
CGAGCGCTCCTGGGGCTGGAATGAAGACATTTGGCGATTAGCAAAGGAGTCGGCCGTGCCTAAGACCGCTACGAAAGAACCCAAGAAAAAAGAAGTGAAGGCGGACTCCCCTTGGAACGGATTCAAGCCCGGGCTCTGGCAGAAGGAAGTCGACGTCCGGGACTTCATCCAGGTCAACTACGAGCCGTACGAAGGGACGGAGAAATTCCTGGCCCCCGCGACGAAGCGCACCAAGAAGATCATGGAGCGGCTTGAGAAGCTCTATATCGAGGAACGGAAGAAGGGCGTGCTCGACGTCTCCCCGATTCCCAGCTCGATCACGGCGCACTCCCCGGGCTACATCGACAAGGAGAACGAGATCATCGTCGGGCTCCAGACCGACGCGCCGTTGAAGCGGGCCATCATGCCCAACGGCGGGCTCCGCATGGTCCTGGGCGCGCTCGAGACGTATGGCTACAAGCCCGATCCGCACGTCGTCGAGACCTTCACCAAGCACCGCAAGACGCACAACGTCGGCGTGTTCGACGCGTACACCGCCGACGTGCGCGCCTGCCGCAGCTCGCACATCCTCACGGGGCTTCCCGACGCGTACGGCCGCGGGCGCATCATCGGCGACTACCGTCGCGTCCCGCTGTACGGAGTCGAGCGGTTGATCGAACGAAAGGAAGAGGAGAAACGGGGTCTCGATTCGCAGATGTCGACCGAGGACATCATCCGCGACCGCGAGGAGCTCAGCGAGCAGATCCGCGCCCTCAAGGAACTGGTGGAGATGGCCGCGAGCTACGGGTTCGACATCTCGGTCCCGGCGCGGACCGCGCGCGAGGCGGTCCAGTGGCTCTACCTCGCCTACCTCGGAGCGGTCAAAGAGCAGAACGGGGCGGCCATGTCCCTGGGGCGCGTCTCCACGTTCCTCGACATCTATTTCCAGCGCGACCTGGCCTCGGGGGCGCTGACGGAGGAGAGGGCGCAGGAGATCGTCGATGATTTCGTGATCAAGCTGCGCATCGTCCGGTTCCTGCGCACCCCCGAGTACGACCAGCTCTTCGCGGGCGACCCGACGTGGGTCACGGAATCCATCGGCGGGATGGGCGACGACGGCCGTCCCCTGGTCACCAAGTCGAGCTTCCGCTTCCTGCAGACGCTCTACAACCTCGGCCCGGCGCCCGAGCCGAACCTCACCATCTGGTACTCGCCGAAGCTCCCGGAAGGGTTCCGCAGTTTCTCGGCGAAGGTGGCGATCGACACGAGCTCGATCCAGTTCGAGAGCGACGAGATCATGCGCCGCTCGTGGGGCGACGACGGCGCCGTGGCCTGCTGCGTGTCGCCCATGCTGGTCGGAAAGCAGATGCAGTTTTTCGGCGCGCGCGCCAACCTCGCCAAGTGCCTCCTCTACGCCATCAACGCGGGGCGCGACGAGCTCACGGGGAAGCAGGTCGCCCCGAAGGTCGCGCCGGTGGAAGGGGACGTGCTCGACTTCGACGACGTGCTCAGCCGGTTCGAGAAGACGATGGACTGGCTGGCCGGCGTGTACGTCAACGCGATGAACGTCATCCACTACATGCACGACAAGTATTGCTACGAACGGCTCGAGATGGCGCTCCACGACTATGCGCCGATGCGCACCATGGCCTTCGGCATGGCCGGGATGTCGGTCGTGGCCGACAGCCTCTCGGCGATCCGGTACGCGAAGGTCCGCGTCGTCCGCGACGCGACGGGCCTGGTCACGGACTTCAAGACGGAGGGGAGCTTCCCCAAGTTCGGCAACAACGACAACCGGGTCGACCACCTGGCGTCGTGGCTGGTCACCACGTTCATGAACAAGCTCCGGAAGTACCCGACGTACCGGCGCGCGCTCCACACGCAGTCGATCCTGACCATCACGTCGAACGTGGTGTACGGCAAGAGCACCGGCAACACGCCCGATGGCCGCCGGCTGGGCGAGCCGTTCGCCCCGGGCGCCAACCCGATGCACGGCCGGGACGAGCACGGCATCCACGCGTCGGCCGCGTCCGTGGCCAAGATTCCGTACCGCGACGCGGCGGACGGGATCTCGCTGACGACGTCCCTGATCCCGGAGGGGCTGGGCCGGGTGGCCCACGACCGGATCGCGAACCTGCGCGGCATCATGGACGCCTTCTTCGGCTCCACCGGATTCCACATGAACATCAACGTGCTGAACCGCGAGATGCTCAAGGACGCGATGGCGCATCCCGAGAAGTACCCGTCCCTGACGATCCGCGTCTCGGGCTACGCGGTGAACTTCGTGCGCCTCACGAAAGAGCAGCAGATGGACGTGATCAACCGGACATTCCATGGGGAGTGAGGCCGCGGTCCCCGAGGGGAAGAGCCCGTACGAGCTGCGCGTCAACCAGAGCGGCGGCGCGCCCGAGTCCTTCGTCAAGGCGTCGCTCGAGAGCGGGGACGTCGGATTCCTCCACTCGTTCACCACGGGCTCGGCGGTCGACGGTCCGGGGATCCGGGTCGTCGCGTGGACGGCCGGGTGCCACTGGCGCTGCCTCTTCTGCCACAACCCGGACACGTGGA
>DASRJF010000346.1:0-6175 GCA_035649615.1 Planctomycetota bacterium
TTCCGCAAATCCGGCCTTTGAGACCGTCAACGCGGAGGGCGTCAAGTCAGTTCGATAAGATCCAGGCCGCCCGTGAGACCGACTGAGCCGGCTCAGTACACGTCCCCGACTTCGTAGAACGGGGCCTTCAGCTCGGTTTGACACAACTCCAGGAATCGCGGATCGGCGGTGACGGCCTTCGACTCCGACGGGACGCACTTGCCGCAGTCGATGACGATCGCGAACCGGTACGACGCGCCGCCCAGGAGGAGCGACTCCTCTCCCGTGACGGGATGGCGGTACGCCGCCGGCAGGTCGGAGGGATCGAACGCCTTCCCGCAAACCGGGCACGCGACGGGGAGGCGCAGGTCCGTGAAGAGTTCATCCTCGGAATCGTAGTCGAGCTGGGTGCCGCAGGCGCAGGCGCTCGACTCGAACGGATCGATGCACTCCGAAGCGTGGTAGACGAAGTCGCTCGACACGTGAATCTGGATCTCGAAGGTGCGATCCTGCGGCGGAACGTCGACCGGCGCCAGGGGATACGCGATCGCGGGAGATTCGATCCGCCACGAGATGATCCGGTCTTTCCCGTCGCGTCGAACCTCCGGCTTGTCATAGGGGACCCAGTTTTCGGCGGCGGCGCGCCCGATGAACCGTTCGAGATCCTCCGGCTTCGGCATGAAGTCGTTGGGTTTCGGAATGAGGTAATGCCGGTATTCGACGCCCATTACTTCGCTCCCGGGAGCGCGCGGCGCGGCGGCAGTCGGGACCTCAGCAGGGCGGACGCCGCGTCGAGGAGCGCGCGGTCCACGCCCGAATCGGGGAACGCGTCCACCAGCGCCTGGGTCGAGACGTTCCCCGACGCGCCCGGCGCATAGGGACACCCGCCGATCCCGCCCGCCGACGAGTCGAAGATCCGGATTCCCCGCTCGAACGACGCCTTGCAGTTCTCGACGGCCCGGCCGTACGTGTCGTGGAAGTGCATCGCGACCCGATCGACGCCCGCGATCGGAAGCAGCGCGTCGAGCAGCGCCCTCACCTCGGCGGGCGACGCCTTCCCGATCGTGTCGCCGATCGAGAGCTCGGCCACCCCGAGATCGAGCAGCCGCTTCGAGACGTCCACGACCGGGCCCGGCGCGATTTTTCCTTCGTATGGACACCAGAAGGCCGTCGAGACGTAACCGCGCACGAGGAGCTTGGCCTCCGCCGCGCGCCGCATGACCGGCTCGAACCGCTGGATCGATTCCGCAATGGTCGCGTTGATGTTCTTCTGGTTGAATGTCTCCGACGCCGCCGTGAAGACCGCCACCTTCTCCGCTCCCACGGCGATCGCCCGCTCCAGCCCCTTTTCGTTGGGCACGAGCGCGGAGTACGTGACGCCGGACACGCGGCGCATGCGGGCGAAGACCTCGTCGGAATCGGCGAGTTGCGGAATCCACTTCGGCGAGACGAACGCGCCCGCCTCGATCTCCTTCAGCCCCGCGCGCGAGAGCGCCTCGACGAAGGCGATCTTCGCCTCGGTCGGGATCGTCTCCTGCTCATTCTGCAGGCCGTCGCGCGGTCCCACCTCCACGATGCGGATAGTCATGGTGTCATGCACAGTAGGGAATGGGCCCTTGGCCGTCCAGATCCGGTTCCGGCTCGTCGCCCTGCGTCGGGCTACGGCGTCAGGGGGGCCGGCTCGAGAGTCACCAGCAACATTCCAATATCGACCCGGTCGCCTTCGGCGCACTTGACCGCGGTCACGCGTCCGCCGGCCGGCGCGGCGAGCCGGTACTCCATCTTCATGGCCTCGAGCGTCACGAGCACGTCCCCTGGCTTGACCTCGTCGCCCGGCTTGACGCGGACCGCGATGATGCGGCCCGTCATCGGCGCCCGGACGTCGGGATCGGAAGCCTGCGGAGGCAGCGGGACCGTGCCCCGCACCCCCTCGAAAAACTCGCAATGCCCGTCGAGGCTCACCCACACGCCGCCGGGAACGGGGACGACCGCCGCGCGGCGCGGAACGGCTTCACTCCCGTCCACCTCGATCGTATGGACGCGGCCCCGGCATCTCAGGCGCACGGTTCGTTTCATGAGTTCAAAGTTCGAAGTTCAAAGTTCAAAGTTCGTGGCTGACAACCCGCTTATTTCGGCGGCCACGTTGAACTTCCTCACGACCCCAACCTCCACGCGCCCCCGTTTTGCCACGGCGATCCCGCGCTGCCCCGGGCCGCGGGAGCGCCGGTCGCCCCGGCCGCCGCGAGGAGCATCGCCCGCGACGGCTCCGGAGGAGTCCAGGAACGCGACTCCAGCGTCGTCGTGAAGGTCTCTCCCTCCTGGAAGAACCCGCTCTCGAGCGTGTCGAGGAGGTACTTCTGGTTCGTCGGGACGCCCGCCAAGACCAGGTCGCGCAGGCCGCCGGCCAGGCGCCGGCGCGCGGAGTCGCGGTCGGGGCCCCACGCGATCAACTTGGCGAGGAGCGAATCGTAGAACGGGAGGATCTCCTGTCCTTGACGGATGCCCGCGTCGATCCGGAGGTCCGGCCGCTGGGGCCACCGGAGCGCGGCGACGCGTCCGGTCATCGGCAGAAATCCGCGCCCGGGATCCTCCGCGTTCAGCCGCGCCTCGATCGCGTGGCCGCGCGGCTCCGCGGGCGAGGGCAGGGGACCCCCCAGCGCGATCTCGACCTGCGCGCGCACGAGGTCGATCCCGAACCGGAGCTCGGTGAGCGGGTGCTCGACCTGCAGTCGCGCGTTGACCTCGAGGAAGTGCCACGACCCGTCGGGCCCGAGGAGGAATTCGACCGTGCCCGCGTTCGCGTAGCCCGCCGCGACGGCGAGTTTCACGGCCGCCTTCGACAGGTCGGACCTCAGCTCCGGCGAGACCGCGATCGAGGGCGACTCCTCGATGACCTTCTGGTACCGGCGCTGGAGGCTGCATTCGCGCTCGCCGAGCGCGACCGCGGATTTCCCGTCGCCGAGGATCTGGATCTCGACGTGCCGCGCGGGGTGGAGGAATTTCTCCACGAACATGCGTCGGTCGCCGAACGCGGCCTCCGCCTCGCGCCGCGCGGCCTCGAAGGCTTCCGGGAGCGACGCCGCGTCGTCGACGCGGCGCAGCCCGCGGCCTCCGCCTCCGCCCGCGGCCTTGAGGAGCACCGGGTAGCCGACCCGGTCCGCGGCCGCCTGGGCGGCGTCGGGCGAGTCGGTCTCGCGCGCGCCGGGGAGCACCGGGACCCCGCACCGTTCGGCGGTCGCCCTCGCGCCGCGCTTGTCCCCGAGCGCCGCCATCGCGGTCGACGACGGGCCGATGAACGTCCGTCCCGCGCGCTCGCAAGCGGCGGCGAATTCCGCGTTCGTCGACAGGAACCCGTAGCCGGGATGGATGGCGGTCGCCCCGGTCTTCGCCGCGGCCGTGAGAATCGCGTTGATGCTCAGGTAGCTCTGGCGCGGATCCGGAGGCCCGATCTCGACGACCTCGTCGGCGTCGTCCAGGTGGGGGGAGTCCAGGTCCGCTTCCGACGCGACCGCGACCGAGGCGTGGCCCATGTCGCGTAACGTCCGCAGAATCCGACAGGCGATTTCACCCCGATTGGCAACCAGGATTTTGGTCATGCGTCCGTGTTCGGAGTTCGGAGTTCTGAGTTCTGAGTTCAAGGTTCGTTCTGGGTTCGGTGTTCGGAGGCGGCTCCGCAGCTCGGAACGGAGTACACAGCACGAACTCCGAACTCAGAACGCCGAACCCAGAACCTGTTCATGGGATCCAAGAGGGCTTCCGTTTTTCCAAGAATGCCCCCAGGCCTTCCTGGCCCTCGGGGGACGTGCGGACCTTGGAGATGAGCGATGCGGTGTATTCGATCGCGTCGGGACGCGACTTCGACAGGACCTGCGGAATGAGCGACTTGGCCGTCGCCACGGCGGCCGGGCCGTTCTTCAGGATCGCGGCCGTGATCCCCACGACCTTGGCATCGAGTCCGCCGGCCGGTGAAATCTCGTGAACGAGGCCGAGGCGCCGCGCTTCTTCCGGACCGAAGACTTCCGCCGTGAGGAAATAGCGGCGCGCCGCCGCGGCGCCGATCTTGGGCGCGACGTAGGCCGAGATCACGGCGGGCACGATCCCCAGTTTCACCTCGGTGAACGCGAACTGGGCGGAGTCGACCGAGACGACGACGTCGCAACACGAGATCAAGCCCATCCCGCCGCCGAAGCAGGTCCCGTTCACGCGGCCGATCACGGCCTTCGGGCATTCGTCGATCGTCCGAAACATCGCGGACATCCGGAGCGCGTCGCTCTTGTTCTGCTCCTGCGTGTACGCGATCGACCGTTTCATCCAGTTCACGTCGGCGCCCGCGCAGAAGACGGGGCCTTCGCCGGTCAGGACGATGACGCGGACGGCGGGTTCGGCGCCCAGTTCCGCGAAGAGCGTGGTGAGCTCGCCGATGAGGACGTCGTCGAACGCGTTGCGGACCTCGGGACGGTTCAGGGACACGGTGGCGACGGCCCCGGTGCGGACGATCTTGAGCGTCGTGGGTTCCATGGGGGCCTCAGAAACGGAAGACGGGAGCGGGCGTCGCGGGGATGGGCGCGTTGAGGCAGGCGGCCAGCGCGAGCCCGATCGCCTTGCGGGTGTCCGCGGGGTCGAGGATGCCGTCGTCCCACAGGTGGGCGGTTCCGAAGTAGGGATCTCCCTCCCGCTCGTATTTCTCCAGCACCGGGCCGGAGATCAGCTTCGCCTCCTCCTCGGTCAGCTCCTTGCGCTCGCGCGCCAGCTGCTCGCGCTTCACCTGGACGAGGACGGACGCGGCCTGCTCCGCGCCCATGACGCTGACGCGCGAGTTGGGCCACGTGAAAAGGAAGCGGGGCGAGTAGCCGCGGCCGCACATCGCGTAATTCCCCGCGCCGTGCGAGGCGCCGATGATGAGCGTGAGACGGGGGACTTGCGCGGTCGCGACCGCCTGCACCATCTTGGCGCCGTCCTTCGCGATGCCGTCCTGCTCGGCCGCCTTCCCGACCATGAAGCCCGTGATGTTCTGGAGGAAGAGGAGCGGCACGCGGCGTTGCGAGCACATCTGGACGAAGTGCGCCCCCTTGAGCGCCGACGGGGAGAAGAGGACGCCGTTGTTCGCCACGATCCCCACGGGCATCCCCATCCAGCGCGCGAAGCCGCAGACGAGCGTCGGCCCGTACTCGGCCTTGAACTCGTGGAAGCGGCTGCCGTCGACGAGCCGCGCGATCACCTCGCGCACGTCGTACGGGTGCTTCGAGTCCTCGGGGAGGATCCCGTAGATCTCGTCCGCGGGGTAGAGCGGCTCCTCCGTCGCGGCCAGGTCGATGTCGGGCCGCTTCACCGTGTTCAGGTTGGAGACGATGTGGCGTGCGACCTGGAGCGCGCTCGCCTCGGTCGACGCGAGGTGATCCGTGACGCCCGAGATCCGCGAGTGCATCTCGCCGCCGCCGAGCTCCTCCGCCGTGACCTCCTCGCCGGTCGCCGCCTTCACGAGCGGGGGGCCGCCGAGGTAGATCGTGCCCTGCCCTCGCACGATGACGTTCTCGTCCGACATCGCCGGGACGTACGCGCCGCCCGCGGTGCACATCCCGAGGACGACGCTCACCTGCGGGATGCCGAGCGACGACATGCGCGCCTGGTTGTAGAAGATGCGGCCGAAGTGGTCGCGGTCGGGGAAGACGTCCGCCTGGAGCGGCAGGAACGCGCCGCCGCTGTCGACGAGGTAGACCGCGGGGAGCCGGTTCTCGAGGGCGACGTCCTGCGCGCGAATGTGCTTCTTCACCGTGAGCGGGTAGTACGTGCCCGCCTTCACGGTCGGATCGTTGGCGACGATCATGCACTCGCGGCCCGACACGACGCCGATGCCGGTGACGATCCCCGCCGACGGCACCTCGCCCTTGTAGAGGTCCCAGGCCGCGAGCGGCGAGAGCTCGAGGAACGGGGTCCCGGGGTCGACGAGCGAGTCGATGCGCTCGCGGGGCAGCATCTTTCCGCGCGCCTTGTTCAGGGCGACCGCCTGCTCGGGGCCGCCCTGGCGGACCTGCTTGAGCCGGTCGCGGAGCCGGAGGGCGAGCGACTCGTGGTGGCGGCGGCGGGCCTGGAATTCCGGCGAGCTGGTGTGGACCTTCGTCGCGAGAACGTCCATGGGGCCCCGATTCTAGCCGCCGCGATTGATTATTGGGAAGCGCTCAGGAACCAGGGTTCAGGA
>DASRJF010000347.1:0-11216 GCA_035649615.1 Planctomycetota bacterium
GCGTAGGCCGGCACCTCGCGCCGCTTGAATGTTCCCCGACCCGCGAGGGCCAGCGTGACGAGGGGGTTGAAATGGGCGCCCGACAGCGGGCCGAATGCGGAAATGAGGGCGAGGAGCGCGCCTCCCGTGGCGATCGAATTGGCCAGCAGGGCCACCGCCCCGTTTCCGCCGGCGAGGCGCTCGGCCATGATGCCCGAGCCCACGACCGCGGCGAGGAGCAGCGCCGTCCCGACGCCCTCGACGGCCGCCTTCCTGACTAGCACCGGCCGCCCCCGCACCGCCGCGCGTCGGCGCACAAGGTCGCATCCTCCCGGGCGCACGCCTGGAGGCAGGTCAGCAGGGACTTGTGAAGCCGGCCGCGGGCCGGGGCGAGCGAATAGTACGTCCAGTACCCCTGGCGGCGCGACCGGACGAGCCCCGCCTTCTTGAGCCGGGCCATGTGGCGGGACGTCCTCGGCTGCGGGATGCCCAGCGCCGCCACGAGTTCGCACACGCAGCGCTCGCCGGTGCGAAGGAGCGACAGCAGGCGCAGGCGATTCGGATCGGAGAAAGCGGCGAACATCCCCGCCGCCCCGCTGTTCCTGGAAACCATATGCGTCTATGCGAATATAGTTTCGGGGCCGCAAGAAATCAAGTTTCAGGAATCGGGAATCGCCAATCGCCAAGCGCGAATCGCCAATCAGGAGATGAGCGGGGGTCCGGACTTCTCCTCGGGATCGATCGCTCCCTCGGCGTCGTCCATGAGGTCCTCGGGGGCGACCTCGTCCGAGTCGCCGTCGTCGTCCGCGCCGAAGGCGGCGTTCTCGAAGACGTCGGAATCCCCCTTCGGGGCGGCGTGCCCGGGCTCGGGTTCGGGCGCGACGGGCGCGGGGCGGAGGGGATGCCCTTCGCTCGACGACGACTTCGAGCGGGACCCCGCGACGGTCTTCGAGACGGAAGCGCGCTCCACGGTGTTCGTCGGCGACGGGGCGCCCGCGCGGGCCTTGGTCTCGTTGAGCGCGTACTCCAGGCACCCGAGCGCGACCGTGCGGAGCGGGTCGCGCGCCAGCCGGATGTCCTGCACCTCGATGGGGAAGTTGATGGACCGGAACTCGGCGCGGAAGATGTCGATGAAGCCCTTGATCATCGACGTGCCGCCGGCGCAGACGACGCTGACGGGCTTCGAGAAATGGGGCATGTTCTGGGCGCTCTCGAAGCGCTGGCGGATCGTCTCGAGCGAGTAGTGGATGAGGTTGCGGTAGTAGATGCAGATCGCCTCCTCCACCCGGTCGCGCGGGCGGTTGAGGTCGACGCCGCTCTCCTTGACCGCGCACACCTGGCTCCCCGGCAGCCCGAGGGCGTGGGCGACGTTGTTGTCGATCCAGTCGCCGCCCCGCGAGGTCGAGAAGACGAGGGCGGGCAGCGACTTGTACGCGATGCAGATGTTGAACATTCCCGCGCCGCAGGAGATCCCGATGCCGGTGTAGTCCTCCTCGGCCAGCTCGCCGAAGACCACCGAATGGCCCTCGAGGACGGGCTTGGGGGAGTACCCGAGCCCGCGCAGGATCGTCTCGATCGCCCCCGAGTGGTAGACGACGTTCCGCTCCATGTCGATCGGGTCGGCGGGGATCGAGAACGCGCACACCTCGTTCTCCGACCCCGGCTTGCCGAGGACCGACGTGATGACGAGCCGTTCCACGAGGAGCGCGTCGGGCTCCACGGGGCTGATCATGCCGTCCTTCATCGGGCGGCGCGTGTTCTTCTCGAAGATGTTCGCCAGCTCGAACGCGGGGTCGCCGATGACGAACGCCTTCCCCTCGTGGGCGAAGTGGTCGACGCCCAGCTTCATCAGCATCTTCTGCGTGAAGACGTCCGACCGCACGTCGAGGAACGCGTTGCGCTGGATGTTGAAGAGCGAGCTGCCGTCGTCCCGGCGGGCGGAGCCGACGATGTTGGACGTCCCGACGTCGAGCCCGCGGCCCTGCTCGAGGGCGTAGCTCCGGAAGTCGACGATGCGCCGCTCCGCGGCGCCCCCGAGCGCCTCGGCCGAGGGCGCGACGGTGAAGTTCCGCACGCGCTCCTGGAGGTCCTTCGAGGCCCCGTCGGAGGCCAGCTCGGCCTTGACCTCGAAGAAGAAGTCCCAGTACTGGTTGGCGAGCCGGTCGTCCTTGGCCTTTTCCGCGGCGCGGACGAGGTGGACGAGGTCCTTCACCCAGGGGGCGTGGAGCTCGTATTCGACGGCGACCTCGGCGACCTGCTTCTGCCGGGCGGCGCTGGAGATCTTGGAGATCTCGAGCAGGGAGGCCTCGGGAAGCAGACCCTCAGCGCCCAGCTGGGTGACCTCCTCGCAGAGGCGTTGGAGCGCCAGGACCTTGTACACCTGGGTCCGGGACATCCCCTGCCCCTGGAGCCGCTGGAACAGCTGCTCGCCGAAACCCCTTTGTTGCTCGCTCATCGGTGCCCGGGCCCCGCGGGACCCGCCGGTTAACCCGCCGCTTGGGCCGTTTCCAGGAGGGCCGCCGTGAGGGCGCCCTTCGCGGTGGCGTTCAGGGGGTCGCTCGCCATCCGGATCTCCTTGATCGGGATCGGGAACTCCATCTCCTTGTAGACCGCGCGGACGAGCTCGATGAAGTTGCCGGCCATCGAGGTCCCGCCCGAGAAGACGATCGAGATCGGTTCCGGGAAGCTCGGCATGTTCTCCGCGGCGAGGAACCGCTCCTTGATGTTGTTCAGCGTGTAGTTGATCAGGTTCCGGTAGTAGATCGCGATGGCGTCCTCCTCGCGATTCTTGGGCTTCATGAGGTCGACGCCCTTCTCCTTGATCATGGACGCCTTGGCCGGCTTGACGCCGAGGACGTTCGCGACGTTGTTGTCGATCCAGTCGCCGCCGCGCGAGGTCGAGAAGAAGAGGGCGGGCATCGACTTGTACGCGACGCAGATGTTGAACATGCCGCCGCCGCAGGAGATGCCGATGCCGGTGAAGTCCTCCTCGGCGAGCTCCGCGAAGACGATCGCGTGGCCCTCGATGATGTGCGAGGGCTTGTAGCCCAGGGCGCGCAGCACGGCGTCGAACAGGTCCTTGTGGTAGACGACCGACAGGTCGCTGTCGATGGGATCGCCGGGGACGGAGTAGAAGCACACCTCGTCCTTGGTCCGCGGCTCGCCGAGGATGCTGCCGATGAGGAGCTTCATGACGGGCAGGCCGTCCGACTCCTTGGGCGAGATCAGGCCATCCTTCATGGGCCGGCGCGTGTTGCGGTTCAGCACGTTCGCCAGCTCGAAGGCGTGGTCGCCCAGGACGTACATCTTCTTCCCCTGGACCACGTAGGGGACCTTGAGCCGGGTGAGCATGTTCTTCGTGTAGGCGTCCACCGGCACGTCGATGAACGCGTTCCGCTTCAGGCGGAGCACGACCTCGCCCTGCTCATTCTGCTCGGCCGCCACCAGGTTGACCGTGCCGACGTCGAGACCCTTGCCGTACGAGATCTTTCCTTCTCCCACAGGCCTGCCCTCCTCTTTGGAAGTTTTTTCGGCGTCCCGCGGCTTGGAGGAACCCTCGTCCTCGCCCGCTCCGGAACGATCGCTATTTCTTTTCTTCATCGTCTTTCTTGGGCGCGCCGCCGCCGCGCATGTTCTTCAGCTTGTCCAGCGCGCTGCCGAGCTTGCCGGCGGTCTTGCCCTCGCCCTTCTCCATCGCCTTGACGTTGCTTTCCAGCTCCTGGTTGAACAGGCTCTCGATCGTCGCCTGGCTCGGACGCATCTCGACGGTCTCGTAGCCGCCGCCTCCCCCGCCCCCGGAGCCGCCCGCGAGGGACCGCAGCCGCAGGTCCGTCAGCTTCTTGTTCAGGCCCTCGAGGCTCTTCGTGAAGAGGACTTCCATCTTCTTCACGATCTCGTCCTCGTGCGTGCGCGACGACTCGAGCGACGTCGCCATCTTCTGCGACATCTCGGCGTTCTTCTGGATCTCGTCCTGGATCCGCTTGTTGTACTCCCGCTCGCGCTCGGCGAACTCGGCCCGCAGCTGGCTCTCGTGCTGCGCGAGCGCCGCCTTGTCCGCCGTCAGCGTGTCCTTGGTGCTGTTGAACTCCTTGATCAGGCGATCCAGCTCCTGCCGCGACTGCTTGACGACCTGGTCCCGCTCGGCCCCGGACATGTTGCCGCCCCGGGCGCTGAGGATGTTCTCCACCGCGTCCCGGATCAGCTTCTGGATCATGGCCTCGTCGAGGACCTTGACCCGGTGGATCCCCTTCTTGGCCAGCTCCTGGAGCGTCGATTTCGAGGCGCTCTGGTCGATGGCCCGTCGGACGTCAAATGGCTGGTCGGGCATTTCGGTAGCCTCTACGGGAGGGGATTCCGAAAGATCCGAGACAGAGATTTTACCTCCGGGCGCGATGCATAGTCAATGGCTACACCCGGGGTTGGAGAGACCTAGCGGCTATCGCTCCCGGTGAATTTCCGCAGTTTCCAGAGCAGCCGGCGGGGGGCGCGCAGCTTCATTTTCACGTTCTCGAGACCGTCTTCCCGGCTCAGGACCATGGTGTTGGCGGCGAGGTCCGCCAGGAGCCGCCCCTCCGATTGGGGGATCTCCACGTCCAGCTCCTCGAGCCGCGACGAGAGGATTTTCGCCATCCGCCCGGCGAGCTCGCCGAGCCCTTCCCCGGTGCGCGCCGAGATTCCCAGGGCGTCCGGATGGCGGCGCGTCAGCAGCGTCAGCTCGACGGCGTCCCGCAGCCGGTCCGTCTTGTTGAACAGGATGAGGGTGTCCTTCTCCTTCGCCCCGATCTTCGCCAGGACGTCCTCGACCGCCCCGATCTGGCGCTCGCTCTCGGGATCGGAAGCGTCCACCACGTGGAGCAGCAGGTCCGCCTGGACGACTTCCTCGAGCGTCGCGTGGAAGCTGGTCACGAGGGCCGTCGGGAGACTGCGGATGAACCCGACCGTGTCCGAGAGCAGGACCTTGGAGCCGTCCGGGAGCTTCCACAGCCGGGTCCGCGTGTCGAGCGTCGAGAAGAGCCGGTCTTCCGCGACGACCCCCGCCCCCGTGAGCGCGTTCATGAGCGTCGACTTCCCCGCGTTCGTGTACCCGACGAGGCTCACCGTGTAGTTGTCGAGCGATCGGGCGCGGACTTCGCGCTGCTTCCGCTTCTCGATGAGGGCGATCTCCTTCTTGAGCTCGTGGACGCGGTGGCGCGCGACGCGCCGGTCGACCTCGAGCTGCTTTTCGCCCGGGCCTCTCACGCCGATCGCGCCCCCGATGGCGCCGCCGGCCTGCTGGCCGAGGTGGGTCCACATCCGCCGCAGCCGCGGCAGCTGGTACTCGAGCTGGGCGAGCTCGACCTGGAGCTTCGCCTGCTGGGTGCGCGCGTGAGTGGCGAAGATGTCGAGGATGAGCTCGGTCCGGTCGATGACCTTGCACTTCAGGTCTTTCTCGAGATTGCGGACCTGCGCGGCGGAGAGATCGTTGTCGAAGATGACGACGTCGATCTTCTCGTCCTCGAGCGTCGCGCCGATCTCGCCCACCTTGCCCGAGCCGAGGTAGTGCTTGGCGTCCGGGACGTCCCGCTTCTGGACGACTTTCCGGACCACCTCCGCTCCCGCGGTCTCGACCAGGCGGGTGAGCTCCTCGAGGGGCTCCGCGGGACCGGCGTCGCCGTCCAGGATCCCGGCCAGCAGCGCCCGCTCCAGATAAACGGTCTTATGTGATTGCTTCATGCAAGAGAGCTGATGTTATCAACTTGATAAGGGCTCCAAGGCTTCAAAGCTTCAAGGCTCCAGGGCCCGAACGGGCTCTGTGAAGCCTTGGAGCTTCGGAGCTTTGAAGCCCGTGCATGGTCGCTTAAACTGGTCCGATGGAGTTTCGTTCACTGGCTGCTGAGTTGAAGAAGGGGATTTCCCCCGTCTACCTCGTCTTCGGCCCCGAGGGGCTCCTGCGCGAGCGGGCGGTCGAGATGATCCGGGCGTCCGAGCCGTTCCAGCCGGTCCGGATCGACACCGCGGGCGTCGAGTGGCCCTCCGTGGCGGGCGAGCTGTACACGCCGGGGTTCTTCGCCGGGAGGAAGCTGGTCGTCCTGGTCGACGAGGGCAACTTCGTCCACAACCACCGCGAGGACGTGAAGGCGTACGCCGCCGCCCCGTCGCCGAGCGCCGTCCTCGTGGCGTCCCTGCCGTCGGAAAAAGCGCCGTCGGTCCCCGAGTCGGCCTCGGTCCGCCACGTCTCCTGCCGGTCCCTGGCTCCCGCCGACCTGGCGACGTGGGTCCAGTCCGAATTCCAGCGGCGGGGGAAATCGGTGGACCGGGCCGCCGTCGCGGCGCTCGTGGAGCGGTCCGACGGCACCCTCGCCTTGCTCGCGGGCCGGGTGGAAAGCCTCGTGACCTACGCGGGGTCCCGGGCCGCCGTGGGGGTCGAGGACGTGGATGCGCTGGTCCGGGGCGAGCCCGGCCACGAGGTCTATGAGCTCGCGCTCGCCGCGGCGTCGAAGCGGCCGGGTCCCGCGCTCGAGATCCTCCACCGGCTCCTGTCGGCGGGCGAGGCGGCGGGATTGCTCCTGTGGCGGCTCGCCTGGCAGTACCGGAAGATCATCGAGGCGAAGCGCCTGCTCGAGGCGGGGCGGCGCCGATTTGAAGTGACCTCGCTCCTGCAGATCACGTATTATCCGGACAAGTTCCTGGCGCTCGTGGACGGCCACACCCTTCCGGAGCTTCTCGAAAAACACGCGGCCATCCTCGAGACGGACGTGGCGCTGAAGAGCGGCGGCGGCGCGGAACTGCCCCTGCTGTCGCGCCTGGTCCTGCGCCTGGCCTCCCCGGGTTCCGTCTTGCCGAAGGCCGAGGGCTGATCATGGTCGAGTTCTGCCAGCAGTGCGGGGGAAGCCTGGCCCGCGGGGATCTCACCTTCTGGATGGGGGAGATGTTCACGAGCGGCGACTACACGTGCCCCTTCTGCGGCCGGCTCGCGAACCCCGAGGGCCCGAAGATCGAGGTCGACGCCCCGCAGCCGCCCGACCCCGACGCCGACATCATCTTCCGCCGCGGCAAGGCCGAGTCGCAGCCCGCCTTGAAGGACAAGGAGGCGCCTCCTCCCGAACCGCCGTCACCGGAGACCGAATGAAATTCTTCCTCGACACGGCGAACCTGGACGAGATCCGCGAGGCGGCCAAGCTCGGCTTCCTCGACGGCGTCACCACGAATCCGACGCTCATCGCGAAGGAGAAGCGGCGGTTCGACGACGCCATCCGCGAGATCTGCGAGATCTGCCCGGGTCCCGTCAGCGCGGAGTGCGTGTCGGAGTCGTTCGACGACATGGCGGCGGAGGCGCGGCGGCTCGCGAAGCTCGCCCGGAACGTCGTCGTGAAAGTCCCCCTGACGAAGGAGGGGCTCAAGGTCGTCCGGGCGCTGAACACGGGGGAGGGGATCAAGTTCAACGTGACCCTCTGCTTCAGCGCCAACCAGGCGCTCCTCGCGGCGAAGGCGGGCGCCTCGTACATCAGCCCGTTCATCGGGAGGCTCGACGACGCGGGCCACGACGGCATGCAGGTCATCCGCGACATCTGCCAGATCTACCGGAACTACGAATTCCGCACGGAGGTCCTCACGGCGAGCATCCGCCACCCGCTCCACGTCCTCGACGCCGCCAAGGCCGGATCGCACGTCGCCACGATGCCCTTCGCCGTCTTCGACAAGCTCATCGCCCATCCCCTGACCGAGCTGGGGATCGCCCGGTTCCTGGAGGACTATCGAAAAATCCCGAAATAGCCGATTCAGTAATGAACCGGGCCGGGGGCCGGCGACATCGCCCCGGGTCACGGTTTGGAGGACCGGCATGGGAACCAAGACCTGCTCGATGCACGAAAAGCAGCCCGCCGTGGCGTCGTGCAACCAGTGCCGGAAGGATCTCTGCAAGTCCTGCGTGATGGTCACCCCGGCCGGAAGTTTCTGCTCCTCGGAATGCAGCGTCCTCTTTCGCGAGATGAAATCCCAGGGCGGCCAGGGGAGGAAGAAGTCCTCCGGCGCCGCGGCGAAGGGCATCCTCCTGCTGCTCCTCCTCGTCGCCGCCGCGTTCCTGGTCCACCTCGCGCCGATGACGACGGGACAGCCGTACGACATCATTGGCCAGATCCTGAACAAGACCCAATCTCCGTAATGGGATAGTTCTCAGACATCAGACATCAGACTTCAGAGGCCAACCGACTGAAAACTTCTGAAGTCCGATGTCTGAAGTCTGATTTCTGCCCCGTAGTCAGTAGTGAGGGAGGGGTTGTGATCACGCGTTGCTTCGTCCTGGCCGGCCTGGTCCTGCTGGCGGCCTGCTCGTCGACTCCCGCGGCGCCCCCCGATCGCGAAGATTCCCGGTTCCAGGCGGACGCCGAGTTCCTCCAGCGGCGCGACGGCTCGGCGGAACGCGAGTACGAGCGGCTGCTCCAGGGGGCGCCCCCGGGCGAGCGCGGCCCGCTCCTGATCCAGCTCGGCCGCTGCCGGCTCGGAAAGGGCGACGCGGCGGGCGCGATCGCGGCGTTCGACGAGGCCGCGGCGTCCCCCCTGTCGGAACCGATGAAGATCGAGGCCTGGTACCGCCGCGGGATCGCGCACAACTATTTATGGCACCCGGACCGGGCGCTCGCCGACTTCCGCCGCGTGCTCGACGCGCCCAAGGAGGCGCGGGAGGCCGCGGTCAAGACGGACGAGTTCCTGTACCGCCTCGGCGTGACGTACCTGCGGCTCGGCCAGGTCCCGGAAGGCCGGAAGTGCCTCGACCAGATCGTCAAGGAGCATCCCGACTCGACCGACGCCCCGGAGGCGAGGGAGCGGCTCGCCCTGAAGTCGATGCACATCCAGATCGCGCGGGCGCCCAACGAGATCACGGCCTCGCGCCGCGCCTCCGAGGCGCGCGCCAAGGGCCTGGCGGCGGAAGTCCTCGCGTCCGCAGCGACGCCCGGCGGCCGCCTGGTCGTCGTGGGCCGGTTCTCGCGATTCGAAGACGCGGTCCGCGAGCTGGAGCGGATCCGCGGACTCGGGTACGCCGACGCGTTTCCGATCCCCTAGCCGTCCGTCCGCCGCAGCTCCGGCAGAAACAGGGCGAAGGCGACACGGCCTTGCTTCCGCGCCCCCCCTGGAACGGTTCGAAACGATTCTGATTCCGCGCCGTCACGCCGAAGTCGTCGGATAAAATGTGTTCCATGCCGGAGACCAGCACGGGTGGCCCCGACGTCCGGTTCCACTCCACACACTGGACCGTCGTCTGCCAGGCGAAGGACGGGTCCCGCGAAGCCCTCGACGAGCTGCTCGGAGGCTACTGGAAGCCCGTGTACTTCTTCGTGCGGCGCCGCGGCCACGACATCGAGTCCGCCAAGGACCTCACGCAGTCGTTCATCGCGAAGCTCATGGAGCGCAAGTTCCTCGATCGGGTCTCTCCGGAGCTGGGACGATTTCGCTCGTTCATCCTGACGTCGCTGGCCCGGTTCCTCGGCGACGAGCGCGACCGCGCCGGCGCGGTCAAGCGCGGCGGCGGCCTCGATTTCGTCCGCGCGGAATCCGAGCTGGCCTCGACCGACCCGTCGCCCGAACGGGCCTTCCACCGGGCGTGGGCCCGCGAGGTCGTCCAGCGCGCCATGAAGCGGCTGGCGGCGGACCTCTCTCCCGGGGACATGGCGCTGCTGGGCGGAGCCGCGCCGGCGGAACTGACGGTCCAGCAACGCAAGGGTCGGGCCCGGCGCCTGCGGGAACGCCTGCGCGACTGCCTCCGCCAAGAGCTGCTGCCCACCGTCCATACCCTGGAACAGGCCGACTCCGAGATCCGCGACCTCTTCTCGGCCCTGGGATAAACTGCGATGTGCTGTTCCCGCTGCGGCGCATCGCCGCCGGAATCGGACTGGGCGGAGCCGGCGGGGCTCTGCGTCGATTGCGTCCTGGGGGTCGCCGCGGAGCAGGAGCCCCCGGACCTTCCCGAACTGGAAATTCTCGGGAAGATCGGCCGCGGCGGAATGGGCGTCGTCTACCGCGCCCGGCAAATCCTTCTCCGGCGGATCGTGGCCGTCAAGGTGATGGCGCCGGCGTCCGGCGCCGAGTTCGAAGAACGGTTTGCGCGGGAGGCGAGGCTGCTGTCGCAGCTCGACCATCCCGGCATCGTGACCCTCCACGACTTCGGACTGCACGAAGGGGTGCCGTACTTCGTGATGGAGCATGTCGACGGCACGTCGCTCCGCGAGATGCTGGGACAGCGGCCGCCGGTCGGGAGGGCCCTTGAACTCGCGGAGGAGGTGCTGGCCGCCCTCGCCTTCGCCCATGCGCGCGGAATCGTCCATCGCGACATCAAGCCAGAGAACGTCCTCGTCGATTCCTCGGGGCGGGTGAAGGTCACGGATTTCGGGCTCGCGAAATTCGCTCCCGAGGGAGAGGAACGCCTGACGCGGCCCGGGGTCGTGATGGGCACGCCCGCCTACATGGCGCCGGAGCAACTCGAGCGGCCGGACGAGGTCGACTCCCGGGCGGACCTCTATGCGGTGGGAGCGATGCTCTACGAGATGCTCACCGGGGAACTGCCCGTCGGACGCTTCCGCCGTCCGGGCGTCTCCCGCGCCATCGACGCCGCGGTGCTGAGGCTCCTGGCGCATCGTCCCGAGGACCGGCCCGCGACGGCGGAACTGGCGGCCGCGGATCTGCGCCGGGCGAGGCTGCGGCGCCCCGGCCGGGCCTGGCCCGCGGCGGCGATCGCCGCCTCCGTCGCGATCGTTCTCCTGGTCCTGTTCGCACGCGATCCCGTCACGACCCATCAATGGGTGGACCTGGGGGGATCCGCGACAGGCGGCGGGATCAGCCGCACGCCGACGCAATCCAACTACCCGCACATGGCGGCGCGGGGTGGGCGGGTAGCCGTCTGCTGGCTGGAGATCACCGGAGGGCGCAGCGACGCCTGGTTGCGCCTGTGGGACGGCGAACGCTGGGTCGAGCTGGACGGCTCCGCGACCGGGAGCGGGGTGAGCCGGGGTCCCGGGGCCGGGAAGGTGCGCTCTCCCGTCGTCGCGATCGACCCGGAAGGCCGGCCGGTCATGGTCTGGTGGGATACCGCGTCCGGCAACGAAGAGGTGCGGCTTCGCCGGTGGAACGGCTCGGCGTGGATTGAACTGGGTGAATCGTCTCCCTTGTGCGCGACCGAAGGGGCCTCCACGTATCCGGCCCTGGCGATCGATGCCCGGGGCCATCCGATCGTGGCCTGGGTCGAATACCTCGGCCCCAACCGCGCG
>DASRJF010000348.1:0-4856 GCA_035649615.1 Planctomycetota bacterium
CCGATCGGGCGGTCGAGCGAGATCGGGTGCTTCGCGATCTTCAGGACGCGCTTCGTCTCCTCGAGCGAGATCTGGGACTCGCCCGCGATCTCCTCGAGCGACGGCTCGCGGCCGTTCTTCTGGGCCAGCTTCTTCGAGACGTTCCGCAGCTTCGTCATCGTCTCGATCATGTGGACCGGGATGCGGATCGTCCGCGCCTGGTCCGCGATGGCGCGCGTGATCGCCTGCCGGATCCACCACGTGGCATAGGTCGAGAACTTGTACCCGCGGCGGTACTCGTACTTCTCCACGGCCTTCATGAGGCCCGTGTTCCCCTCCTGGATCAGGTCCAGGAACGAGAGGCCGCGGTTGCGGTACTTCTTCCCGATGGAGACGACGAGGCGCAGGTTGCCGCTCGAGAGCTTGCGCTTCGTCCGCTCGTAGTCCTCGAAGCGGTCCCGGATCTCGCCGACGCGGAGGGCGATGTCCGACGGGCCCTCGAGCGTCTGCATCTGGAGCCCTTCGAGCTCCTTCTCCAGGGCCGCGATCCGCACCCGGTTCCCGTGCGCCTTCCGCAGGGACGTGATCTCCGTCTCCAGCTCCAGCATGCGGCGCGCCATCTGCTCCAGGCGCTCCATCATCGGCTTGATCTTCTTCGACTGGATGTTCATCTCCTCGAGCATCACGACGCACTTGCGGCGGCGCTCCCGGATCCGCTTCAGCAGGCGCGCCTTCTGGGAGGACGAGGGGCGCGACTTGAGGATCCTCTCGTACGCCTCGTGGCAGTCGAAGACGTGGCCGCGGAGCGTGTTGATGGCGTCCGGCAGGCGGTCGAGCACCTCGGACTTCGAGACGTCGATCGACGACTCGGCCTTCAGCGTGCGGTCGAACGCGAGCTCGCCGTTCTTCACGTCCTCGAGGATCTGGATCGCCTCGATGACGGCGACGGGCGATTCGAGGACCTGCGTCCGGAACCGCTTGCGCGTGATCTCGATCTTCTTGGCGAGGCGCAGCTCGTCCTCGCGGGAGAGCAGCGGGATCTCGCCCATCTGGGTGAGGTACATCCGGACGGGGTCGTCGATCTTCTCGGAGACGCCGCGCCGGAGCTCGTTGTCGAGGGACTCCTCGAACTCGTCGCGGGCCGCCTCGTCGAAGGCCTCCTTGTCGGCCTCCGCGCCCTCGTCGATGATCTCGATCCCCATCTCGTCCAGCATCTGGAAGATGCTGTCGAGCTTCTCCGGGGAGACGCTGTCGTCGGGGAGGACCTTGTTGAGCTCGTCGTAAGTGACCGAGCCCTTCTTCTTGGCCTCCTCGATCAGGGTCTTGACCTCGGGCGAGAGCTTCTCCAGCCCGGCCTCGAGGTCGACGTCCCGATCCTCGGCCTTGATCTTCATGGGCGTTTCCGTCTTCATGTCTTTTTCACCGCGCCCGCGGCAGCGACCGCAGGTTCCTCGGCGCCTCGCGGCGCGCCTCCACGAGCGCGTCCCCGCGCAGCACCCCCGCCTTCTCCGTCCGGAATCGCTCGTTCCTCAGGAACTCCAGGCAGCTGTCGAGCCTCCGGCCCGCCGTCGCCGGATCGACCGGCCGCTCGAGCGCCTCCATGAGCGCCGCCGCCGGCCCCTCTTCTCGAACGATGGCGAGCAGGTCGGACGCGCTCGCCGATCTCGCCCGGTCCATCAGCTCGAACGCCTTGCCGGCGACCGCCGCCGACGCCGGGTCGGGCCACCGCTCCACCGGCACTTCCCGCCGGATCCGCCCGGCGATCTCCGGCGCGCCCACGAGGAGCGCCAGGAGCTCGCGGCCGATCTTCGATCCGCCCTCGACGGCCTTCGCCTTCGGCGGCGCGGGCGCGGGCTCCTCGCGCCGCAGGCGCGACATCAGCAGGCCTTCCCCGATGCCGAACGTCTTCGCGATGTCCTTCACCAGGAACGCCTGCTTCACCGGGTTCGGCACGGTCGCGACCCGGTCCAGGAGCTCGCCGACGATCCGCGACTTCCCCGAGGGCGTCGACGTGTCGATCCGCGCCGAGAGCGACTCGACGAGGAACGCGAACATCTCCTTCGGCCGGCCCAAAATCGCCTTCAGGGCCTCCGGACCCGACCTTTGTATGACGTCGTCCGCGTCCTGTTCAGGGGGCAATTCGGCAACGAAGAGGTCCATGTCCTCCCCGAGCAGGAGATCGAGCCCCCGCTCCGCCGCCTTCTTCCCGGCCGCGTCCGAGTCGAATACGAGCACGACCTTGTCCGCGTGCCGTTTCAGCACCTTCAGGTGGTCCCGGGTCAGCGCCGTGCCGAGCGTCGCCACGAGGCCGCGCACGCCCGCCTGCCAGGGGACGATCACGTCGAGGTACCCCTCGACGATGTACAGGGTCTTCGACTCCTCGGCCGCGTCGCGGGCCGCGTGCAGGCCGAAGAGCTGCCGTCCCTTGGAAAAGAGCGCCGTCTCCGGCGAATTCAGGAACTTCGGATTCTCGTCCTTCTTGAGGGTCCGCGCCCCGAACGCGACCGTCTTTCCCCGGACGTCGAAGATCGGGAAAATCACCCGGGCGCGGAACCGGTCGTACCGGCCGCCGTCCTGCTTCTCGACCGTCAGGCCCGCGGCCACGAGGAGCTTCTCGTCGACGTTCTCGCGGCGGGCCTTGCGCAGGAGGGCGTCCCATCCCTCGGGGGCCCATCCCAGTCCCCACGCCTCCTCCGTCTCCTCGGAAACCCCCCGCTGCCGCAGCCAGTCGCGGGCGGGCGCGGCCTCGGCGGCCGTCTTCAACTGCTTCCGGAAGAACCCCGACGCCCACTCGAGCGTGCGCAGGATCGCGTCCCGGGGCGTGCCGGACGCCCCTCCCCCCTCGTAGCGGAGCTTCACGTTCGCCTTCTCGGCCAGGAGCTCCACCGCCGCGGGGAAGTCGAGCTTGTCGTGCCGGACGATGAAGTCGATCACGCCGCCGCTCGCGCCGCAGCCGAAGCACTTGTAGAACTGCCGGTCGGGGACGACGTGGAAGGAGGCCGTCTTCTCGTCATGGAAGGGGCAGGGAGCCCAGTAGCTGCCGCTCTTTCGCTTGAGGGGGAGGTAGCCCGAAACCACTTCGACGATGTCGACGGCGTTCTTGACCTCGAGGATGCTCTCCTCGGAGATTCGCGCCAGAAAGCCCCCTTTTTACGCCGGATTTGGACCGAATATTATACGCGCCGCCGGGCCGACTTCAAGGGGCGATCGGGGAAAACGCCCCCGAATCCCGGGCGGCGAGCGTCGTGGCGAGCTCGAGGAGGGCCTCGGGGCGCAGGGCTTCCACCCTCTTGGTGCCGTGCTTCCAGACGGATTCCGGCAGGCGGCCGCGGCTCGACTCCAGGTCGTGGAGGGCCGCCTTGAGCAGCTTTCTCCGGTGGGCGAAGAGGCCGCGCAGGACCCGGTACACGGCGGGAATCTGGCGACGCGCCACGACGCCGTCGGGGCGGCGGCGGAGCGTGAAGAACACGGATTCCACCCGCGGCCGCGGATGGAACAGACCCGGGCCCGCCTTCCGGAGCAGGCGGAACTGGGCGATCCCCTGCAGCAGCGCCCCGAAGGGCCCGTATCCCGCCGTCCCGGGCCCCGCCCGGAGTCGCCGGTAGACGTCGGCCTGGATCATGAAGTGGCAGGCGTCCACGGCCATTTCCGTGGTCAGCGCGCGGATCATCAGCCGCTCGTAGTCGGAATATGGCAGGTTCGACACGATCACGAGGCGATACGCCGGATCGGGACGCGCCAGCGCCTCGAATTCCGCGGCGTCCGCGCAGAAGAGGCGCAGGTTCGCGCGGGGACGGAGCAGCTCCTTCGCGAGCTCGCAAACCGGGGGGTCGACCTCGAAGGACCACACGCGCGCGGCCGCGTCGCAGAGTCGCGACGTGAGGTGGCCCGCCCCGGTGCCGAACTCGATGACCTCGTCGCGGTTCGTAATCCCCATCCCGCGCACGATCGCGTCGAGGAACGCGGGGTCGACGAGGAAGCACTGTCCGAGCGCCTTGTTCGGGCGCAGCCCCCGGGCCTGCAGGAGTCTCCGGAATTCGGACGGGGAACGGGGGAAGTCCATCAGAAGTCGATCTCCAGGCCCGCGCTGACGCGGCCGACCCAGCTCACGTGGTTCGTGTCGTCGTCCTGGCCGCCGAATTCCGTCAAGGCCGCGAAGGCCGCGCCCCCCGCCTCGACGTAGAGTCCGGCGATGAGGTCGATCCGCAGGTACGCCCCGCCCTCGAAGAAGCCGGTCGTCTCCTCGTCCAGGTCGTGTTCCAGTCGCATGACGCCGCCGCCGACCTCCACGACCAGGGACAGCGGCCCCGGGAGCGGATAGCTCACGACCAGGTCGGCGCCGAGCTGCTGGACCTCGCCGTCGAGGTCCGCGGGAGCCTGGTTGAACTCCTCGAACGTGACCTCCCACTGCCGGTAGTAGGCGCGGAACCCGATGGAGTACTTGGGCTCGGACTTGGAGAACGCGAACGCGGCCTCGATCCCCGGGACGAGCTTGTCTTCCGCGCCGAGTTGCGAATCGAGGTGGAGAAAGACGACCCCGGCCTCCACGCCGGAGTGGTGAGTGCGCGGCGGAGGCTTCTCATCGTCGCCGGCTTGGGCGAACAAGAGCCCGAGAAGAAGAAGCGACATGGTTGAAAAGCATACATGGAGGAATAAGGACTGTGGAAGGTGGAAGATGGAAGAGGGAATGGAATGAGGAATGGAGAATGCGGAATCAAAAGCCGGAGGCTATCGCGCCGTGCGGCGGAGCAGGATCGTCGAGAAGGACTCGCTGTGCAGGGACGCGTTCTCCGACCAGCGCACGGTGACGCGGACGATGAAGGCCATGCGGTCCCGGTCGCCGAGGTCCAGCGGCGTGAAGGTGGCGTCGTACTTGT
>DASRJF010000349.1:0-2599 GCA_035649615.1 Planctomycetota bacterium
TGGATGATGAAGGAGACGAGCAGGACGGCGGCGAGCGTGCCGAAGACGATCCGCAACTTCTGCATCATGATCCGGAGGGGACCCGGCTCGTGCGGCCGTAGGCCCGGTCCCGCGAGGCCTGCAGGTAGCGCAGCGACTCCAACTTGGCCTTCGTCTCCGCGAGCTCGCCCTGCGTGGTCGCGATCTCGCGCTTGAGAAACTCGAGGTGTCCCGCGGGGGGGGTGTAGCCCGTCGTGCGCGTGCTCGACATGAGGTCGGCCTCGAGCGCGATCAGGTGCTCCCCGAGGTGCTTCACGGCCTGCTCCGCGAAGACGATCTTCGAGTCGATCAGCGAGTCGCGGCGCTCGCGGCCGATGCGAACCAGCTCCTGGTGGTACCGGATCTGCTCGTCCAGCCCCTTGTTGCGCCAGTCCTCTTCCATGACCTGCAACGCGTACGCGCGCTCCTCGTCCGTCGCATCCCGCTCGACGTCGGCCTTGGGATCGAGGACCGTCACGACCTCGTGGCGGAACTCGCCGCCGCCGGGGAGCGTCTCGGCGAACCCGCGGTAGAAATAGGTCCGGCCCGACTCGGGATCCTTGAACCGGAAATCGGGGGCCTTCCTCAGGATCCGCTCGGGGGGCGGGGCGGGCCTCTGGACGGGCGTGGGATCGGGCTCCCGGTAGGTCGGCCGCTCGAGGTGGTGGCACGCCGCGAGAACCGCCACGGCGACGACAACCGAGATCCGCTTCATGGTCGTTCCCACGTATAGATCAGGACGTCCGGGCCCGGTTCATCCCTTCGGGTCGTCGAAGAATTTGCGGTGGAGGGCCCGCACGGCGGACTCCGCGTCCCGGTCGGCGACCACGAATGCGACGTTGATCTTAGAGGCGCCCTGGGAGATCATCAAGACATTAACGGAGGCCTCGCGGAGCGCCTCGAACACGAGGCCCGCGATCCCGGGCGTCGAGCGGAGCCCCTCGCCGACGACGCAGACGACCGTCCGCCCCTCCTCGACCGTGACCTCGGCGAATTTCGACAGGGCCTCCACGGCCGCGTCGAGGCGCCGCGGGCTGTCCACCGTCACCGAGACGGTCACCTCGCTCGTCGAGACCATGTTGACCACGACGCGGTGCTCGGCGAAGACGCCGAAGAGCCGCGCGAGGAAGCCGTGGCCCATGAGCATGCGGGACGAGCGGATGTTCACCACGAAGTTGGAGAGGTGGTGGGCGATCGACTTGACGCCGTGCTGCGGCTGGTCGAGCTTCGAGAGGACCGTCGTGCCCGGGTGCCCGGGGCGGAAGGTGTTCAGCACCTTGACGGGGATCCCCTTGAGGACCGCCGGGACGATCGTCGAGGGGTGGAGCACCTTGCCGCCGTAGTAGGCCAGCTCGCTGGCCTCGTCGAACGTCAGGAAGGCGATCGGCTTGGCCGAGGGCACGAGGCGCGGGTCGGCCGTCATCACGCCGTCCGTGTCGCTCCAGATCTGGATCTCCTCGGCCCCGATCGCCGCGCCGATGATGGTCGCCGTGAAATCGGAGCCGTTCCGCCCGAGGGTCGTGATGTCGCCGCCGCGCGTCTTCCCGACGTAGCCCGTGACGATCGGGAGCCGCTTCATCGGCAGGACGTGCCGGCGCAGCTCCGTCTCCGCTTCGGGGAGCGGCTGGGCGTGCCCGAACTGGTCGTCCGTCAGCATCCCGATGTCGAAGGCGTCGTGCTGGGACGCGGGGATCCCCGCCTTGTCGAAGGCGGCCGCCATGATCCGCGTCGACAGGCGCTCGCCGAAGCTGACGACGTAGTCGAGCGTGCGCGGGGTCAGCTCCTTCACGAGGGAGATGCCCTTCAGGAGGACCGCGAGCTCGGCCAGGACCTCATGGACGAGGTCCGCCGGGAGCCCCAGGTCCGCGATCACGGACTGGTGTCGGGCGCGGACCTTCTCCAGCAGCCCTTCCTTGCCCGTCAGCGCCTCTTCCGCCGCCGCGAAAAGGTCGTCCGTCACCCCCCGGAAGGCGCTGGCGACGACGACGGGCTTGCGGTCGAGCCGGCTCCGAACGATCTCAATGACGCCGCGGATGCGCGGCCCGTCGGATACGGAGGACCCCCCGAATTTCATCACGATCATGGGACGCAGAGAATATCAAACGACGTCGCATCACGCATCACCCGGAGTCGACATCAAGCTTGTTTGAGGAGCCCGTGATGCGTTATGCGTGATACGTCATGCGCTCCCTCCTCAAGGGTCTCGGGCCCAACGTCGTTGCCCTCGGCCTGGCGAGTTTCTTCACCGACTTCGGCGCGGAGCTCGTCATCCCCCTGCTTCCGGCGTTTCTCAGGTCCATGGGCGCCACGACCCAGGCCCTGGGCGTGATCGAAGGGGTCTCCGACAGCCTGGCCAGCGTCTTCCGCGTGATCTCGGGCTGGCTGTCGGACCGGCTTGGAAAGCGGAAGATCTTCGTCCTCGCGGGCTACGGGATCGCGACGGTGGCGCGGCCGCTCTTCGGCGTGGCCACCGTCGTCTGGCACGCCGGGGTCGTGCGGATCGCGGACCGGTTCGGCAAGGGGCTCCGGCTGGCCGCGCGGGACGCGCTCATCGCGGATTCGTGCGAGCCCTGGGCGCGGG
>DASRJF010000350.1:0-9874 GCA_035649615.1 Planctomycetota bacterium
GAAGGTCCGGACCGGTGGATAGGCGTCTCCGAATTTGAGGTGCGCCCTCACCTCCGCGAGCGCTTCCTTCGCCCGCTCGCTCGTCTTCGCCGCCCCCTCCAGCGCCTTCTCGTCGCCGGTCCGGATCGCCGCCTCGAAGGCGCGGCGCGCGACGAGGGGGTCCTTCGAGTCCAGGTCGACAAGGGGATCTTGGAGGAGGAGCGCCAGGGCGAGGATCAGCACCACGGGATTATGACGCGCGGGGTCGGGTCCCGTTCAATGAAACCGAGACCGGAAACGACCGCGGACGTCCGAGGTCCGGCGTCTCCGGGTTGACAATCTAAGTTATGGGTCATAGACTTGATTGTCCCACCCCATGGCCAACCTCACGGACATCGAGCGGAAGGTCCACGCGGGGGAGCGGCTCTCCTTCGAGGACGGCGTTCGCCTTTTCCAGACCGACGACGTCTTCGCGCTCGGCCGGCTCGCCAACGAAGTTCGCGAGCGGAAGAACGGCAACCACGCCTACTACGTCCGCAACCTCCACCTGAACTATTCCAACGTCTGCATCTTCGACTGCCACTTCTGCGCGTTCTACCGGCGCGAGGGGCAGGAGGGCGCGTGGGAGATGGACCTCGACGCCATCTTCGCGTACGCCTCGCGGACGAAGTTCGAGAGGCTCGACGAGATCCACATCGTCGGCGGCGTGCATCCGAAACTCCCGTACCGCTACTACCTCGAGATGCTCCGCGGCCTCAAGGAGCGCTACCCGAAGGTCCACCTGAAGGCGTTCACCGCGACCGAGATCGACCACCTCGTCCGGCTCTCGAAGAAGAGCCTCGACGAGACGCTCCGCGACCTCATGGACGCGGGCCTCGATTCGCTCCCCGGCGGGGGCGCGGAAATTTTCGCCGCCCGCGTGTGGGACCAGGTCTGCTCGGGGAAGGCGAAGCCGGACCGCTGGCTCGAGATCCACCGCGCGGCGCACCGGCTCGGCCTGCGCTCGACGGCGACGATGCTCTACGGCCACATCGAGACGGACGAGGAGCGCGTCGACCACATGCTCCGCCTGCGCGCCCTGCAGGACGAGACGGGCGGGTTCACGGCCTTCATCCCGCTGGCGTTCCACCCGGAGAACACGCGGCTCGACCACGTGCCGAAGGCGACCGTTCAAACGGATCTCAAGGTCCACGCCGTCGCCCGGTTGGTCCTTGACAACTTCGATCACATTAAGGCTTACTGGATCATGTGCGGTCTCAAGACCGCGCAGATGCTCCTCTCTTTCGGGGTCGACGACATCGACGGCACGATCGTGGAGGAGCGGATCGTGCACATGGCGGGGGCGGAAACCCCGCCGGGAGTGGGGGAGGCCGACCTGAGAGCGCTCATCCGCGAAGCCGGCCGGATTCCCGTGCAGCGAGACACGCTTTACCGCGCGCTCGAACCCGCCGCCGCCGGCGGTCCGTCTGGATCGGGGGAAAACAAGCTGGAGGGATATCGATGAACCGCCGCACCTTCATTCCGGTCCTCGTCTTCGCCGCCCTGTTCGGCGCCGTCGACGCGGCCGCGCAGGAGTCGCAGGATCTCATCGCCATCGAACTGGGCGCCCGGTATTTCATCGGCGAGCTGGACGGGCGGCTGCGGAAGTCGCCGGGCGTGAGCCACGTCAGCATCGACGAGGACCTCGACGCGGCCGGCGACGCCACCGGCGCCGGCGTCTCGTTGACGGGCCTGCTGAAGGGCGGCCACACGTTCAACATCCAGGGCTGGCAGTATTCGTCGGACGGGAACACGACGCAGAGCGAAAGCCAGGCGTTCGGCGACCTGGCCCTTCTCGCGGGCACGTCGGTGAACACGGACGTCGACGTCCGCTACGTCTCGGCGAAGTTCGTCTACGGGCTGACGGACGAGCGCCAGCCGATGCGCATCGGCCTCGGAATCGCCGGCAAGGTGATCGACTGGAAGACCGAGGTCTCGACCGACACGGGGGAGCGCGACACCCTCAAGATGCGGATGATCTATCCCGCGGCCGAGCTCGAGCTCTCCTACAAGCTCAGCGAGGCGATCGCCCTGCGCGCGGAGGGCTCCCTCGGGATGCCCGCCTTCGCCAAGAAGAGCATGGAGATCCAGAATCCGATCGAGGTGCGCGGCGGGGCCCGGATTCACCTGGGCGCCCTCACGGTCGAAGTCGGCTACCAGGTGTACGACGCGCTGCTCGTCGAGCATGAGAACCAGCCCGAGGAGAACAGCGCGAACGTCAACCTGACCGGCCTGTATTTCGAGCTCGCCGCGAGGTTCTAAGCGGGGCCGCTCGAAGATTGAAGTGACCGAAATGCCTCGTTGGCCCCGCTTATCCTGAGCGAGCGGAGCGGGTCGAAGGATATGCCGGGGAAGTCGTCATGAAGGTCCGGTCCGCTCCTCCGCGCGTGCGCATCTTCGAGCCGCACGCCCACATGTACGCGCGGACCACGAACGACTACGAGGCGATGGCGCGCGCGGGGATCGAGGTCGTCGTCGAGCCCGCCTTCTGGCTGGGGGAGACGCGCCGCCACGCGGGGTCGTTCTTCGACTACTTCAGCCACCTCACGAACTACGAGAACTCCCGGGCCGCGAAATACGGCATCAAGCAGTTCGTCACGATCGCGATGAACCCGAAGGAGTCGAACGACCGCGCGCTGGCCGACGCCGTGATCGCGGAGCTGCCGCGGTTCCTGGACCATGAACGGGTCCTCGCCGTGGGGGAGATCGGGTTCGACCGGATCTCGCCGGAGGAGGAGGACTCCATGGTCCGTCAGATCGAGCTGGCGCGGAAGGCCGGCCTGCCGATCCTGATCCACTCGCCGCACGTCAACAAGCCCGAGGGCATCCGGAAGAACCTCGACCTCGTGGAGCGCCTCGGCTTCCCGATGGAGCGGACGCTCATGGACCACAACACGGAGGAGACGACGGGGATGTCGCTCGAGGCGGGCGCGTGGGCGGGCCACACGGTCTACCCGATCACGAAGCTCTCGCCGGAGCGGATGGCGAACATCCTCGGCGACCACGGGTGGGACCGGATGATGGTGAACAGCGCGGCCGACTGGGGGCCGTCGGACCCGCTCATGGTGCCGCACACGATCGAGGAGCTGCGCTCGCGCGGCGCGGCCGAGAAGAACATCCGCAAGCTCGTATGGGACAATCCGGTGGCGTTCTTCAGTCAATCGGGAAGGTTGAAGCTGTGATGAAAATCGCCCTGATCGGGATCGCGGCCCTGGCGGCGGCCGGCTGCGCCTCGCCGCGGGTGTACCTGAACCGCGACGTGACGACCGTGCTCATCCTCGCGCCGATGGATGAGCACAACGGGCCGGAGGATGCGGCCTGGAAGATGTGGAAATACGTGGAGCGCGAGGTGGCCCGCAAGGGGTACCGGCTCGTCCCCCGCGACCGGGTGGCGCAGTTCTACGCCGACAAGAAGTACACGCATACCGGGCAGATCATGGAGTGGACGACGAAGGAACTCGCCCAGCTCTTCGGCGTCGACAGCGTGGTCTGGTCGAGGCTGACGGCGTGGGACGCGACGACGCTGGGGATCTACAACTCCATCGAGGTCAAGATCGAGGCGGAGCTCCAGGACGCGGGCGGGGCGGTGATCTGGAAGGGGCAGGGCGCGGACGGGTATTCGTCCGCCCCCAGCAGCAAGAACATCTTCGGGAGCGTGGTGGGCACCGTCTTCACCGACCGTGAGAAGTACGCGCCCGGCGCGGCCGCGGAGTGCTTCGAGGGCCTCCCGTGGGCGGGATGGGATCCCAAGGCCCCGAGGACGCCGGCCGAGCCTCCGCCCGTGAAGTGATAGAATGGCGTCGGCAGGAAACGCCCCATGTCGTAAGGGATTGCCGGATAAGGAGAACTCGATGAGCGGATCGATCAGGTGGGCGACGATCGGCCTGGCGCTGGCCGCGATCACGGGCTGCGTGAGCGGGACGGTCCAGCAGACCGATCCCAAGACCTACTACAAGCAGCGGCCGCCGAAGGCGGAAGACCAGCGCCGGAAGATCGCGGTCGCCGACTTCGAGGACAAGTCCGGCTACGGGAAGGAGCAGGTGGGACGTCCCGCCGGCGACATCCTGAGCACCGTCCTGGTCGACTGCGAGCAGTTCGCGGTGTACGAGCGCCAGAAGCTGTCGGCGGCCCTGGACGAGCTCAAGCTCGGCCAGAGCGGCGTGATCGATCCGACCACCGCGGCGCGCGCGGGCAAGATGATCGGCGTCGACTTCGTGATGTACGGCACCGTGAGCAAGGCGGCCTTCCGGGTGGAGCACACGAACGTCGTCCTCTACCAGAGCAAGAAGCAGGTGGCCGAGGTGACGGTGGACTGCCGCATGGTCCACGTCGAATCGGGCCGGATCGTGTTCGCCAAGGAAGGGAACGGCCTCGCGGACCGGGCCGCGACGGGCGCGCTGGGCATGGGCGGAGGCATGAGCTACGACTCGGGCCTCTTCGCGGACGCCCTCCGCGCGGCCATCTACAAGATGATGGACGACATGATCGACAAGGCGGAAATGGCGGGACGGTAGCACGATGGTCGAGTTCGCGATCCTGGTCCTGGCGCTCGCGGCGCCGCAGGAAAGACCCTTCTCCGCGGACGACGTCCTCAAGCTCTGGAAAGCGGGGATCGGGGAGAACGTCATCCTCACGAAAGTCGAGCAGGAGAAGGCGTCGCTTTCACCCTTCAGCGACGAGGACTTCGAACGGCTGAAGGAAGCGGGCGTGCCGGAGAAGATCATCGCCCGGCTGAAAGAGGTGGCGCCCAAGCCTCCCCCCGCTCCCAAGGCCCCTCCCAAGGAGAAGGAAAAGGCGACTGAACCCGACCGGGGAAAGGGCAAGGGAGTGGCGCTCCGCAACCTTTCGCATCGGGCCGTGAAGGTCTCGATCAACGCGGAGGACCGGATCATCGACTTCAGCACGAAGCACGGGACGGACCTTTCCCAGGGCGGGTCGCTCCAGATGGACGCCGCGCCCGGCGAGTACACCATCGCGATCGAAGGGTGGACGACGACCGAGGGCGTGCGGGTGCCGGAGACGGGCTCGTGCGCGCTGACGGTGCGCGGCGCCGACACGGAGTACCTCGACGTCCAGACGATCGTGGCCGAGGACTCGGAGGGCCGCCGCGTCGTGATCCTGCACAACCAGGGCAAGCTCACCCCCGGCCAGATGCCGAGGCACGAGGAGTCCTACGCCCCTTCGGTTTTCTACGGTCCCGAATATTCGTACTACCCGTATGTCCTCGATTCCGTGTGCGCCAGCGTGGGCGTGGGGGCGTTTATCGGCTACAGCTACTACGGCGGCAACCATTGCAAGTCGGGAAGCTGGTACGGGTCGATCGGATTGTTCATCGGATGCGGAGGATGGCGCTGGTAAAGCTCCCGGCCCCAAGCTGCGGAGCCCCCAGCGGGGAGCCGGATTCGGGTAGCTTGATGCCATGAGTTCCCTGCCTCCCGGGTACACGGGTCCCGTCCCCATCTTTCCGCTGCCCACCCTGGTCTTGTTTCCACACACGGTGGTGCCGCTCCACATCTTCGAGCCGCGGTACCGCGCGATGGTGGGGGACGCGCTCCAGGGCGACCGGCTCATCGCGATGGCGCTTCTCAAGCCGGGCTGGGAGAAGGACTACGAGGGGGCGCCGCCGGTCCATGACGTCGTCGGCGTCGGGCGGATCCTCCACGACGAGCGGACCGAGGACGGCCGCTTCAACATCCTCCTCGAGGGGATCGCGCGCGCGCGAATCGAGGAGCTGATCCCGCCCGATCCCTATCGCCGGGCCCGGGTCCGCGTCCTCTCCGAACCGGTCGCGCCGGCGACGCCGGACCTCGAGAGCGTCCGGCTGGGACTGCTCGCGGTCTATGCGAGCCTGGTCGGCCCCGGGAAGCCCGCACCCGCCCGCCTCGAGACGAGCCTCTCCCTCGGGACGATCTGTGACCTGCTGGCCGGGATCCTGGAGGTCGAGATCGCGGAGAAGCAGGCGATCCTCGAGGAACTGGAGCCCGGGGCGCGGGCGAAGCGCACGATCGAGATGATCCGCCGGTCGCCCCAGGCGGCGGGCCCTGTGGTTTCCGGCCTGCGCAAGGTCATGAAGTCCGCCTGGCCGCCCGAGACGACCTCGAACTGAGCCTCCGTTTCCCCTATACTGGCCCCCCCATGACGACGACTCTGTGGGACCGCCTCGAGCCGCACCTGCCCCTGGTGCAGTCGCCGAGCCAATACATCGGCGGCGAGTGGAATTCGATCCGCAAGGATTGGGACTCGGTCAAGGTCCGGGCGGCGATCGCCTTCCCGGACGCCTACAAGATCGGGATGTCCCACCTCGGCCTGCAGATCCTGTACGGGATGATCAACGCGCGGCCCGACGCCCTGTGCGAGCGCGTCTTCGCCCCGTGGCCGGATCTCGAGGCGCGGATGCGCGCGTCGGGGATCCCGCTCTTCACGGTCGACGGCCACCGCCCCGTGCGCGACTTCGACCTCGTAGGCTTCTCGCTGCAGGCGGAGCTGGCCTACACGAACATCGTGAACATGCTCGACCTCGCCGGGATCCCGGTCTGGCAGGCCGAGCGGGCGGACCGCGATCCGCTCGTCGTCGGCGGCGGCCCGAACGGGTCGTACCCCGAGCCGGTCGCCGACTTCTTCGACGTCATCGTCCTCGGCGACGGGGAGGACGCGACGCTCGCGATCCTGGACTTGCAGCGCGAGATGCGCGACGGCGGCGCCGGCCGCGCGGAGATTCTCCGGGCGATCGCGGCGAAGGTCCCGGGCGCGTACGTGCCGTCGCTCTACGAGATCGCGTACACGGCCGAAGGCCGCGTCGCGTCGATCACGGCGCGCGGCGGGGCGCCGGAGCGCGTGAAGAAGGCGGTCGTCCCGTCGCTCGCGGACGCTTACTTCCCCCTGAAGCCCATCGTGCCGTTCGCCGAGGTCGTCCACGACCGGATCAACCTCGAGATCATGCGCGGGTGCCCGCACAAGTGCCGGTTCTGCCACGCCGTCAACTTCAAGAACAAGCTCCGGTTCCGCCCGGTCGAGCAGCTCATCGAGCAGGCGGAGGCGGTCTACGAGCACACGGGCTACGACGAGATCGCGCTGACCTCGCTCTCGAGCGGCGACTACCCGCACATCCACGAGCTGATGACGCGGCTCAACGCGCGGTTCAAGGCGCGCCGCGTGGGCGTGTCGCTCCCGTCGCTGCGGATCGACGAGAAGCTCGCCGAGCTGCCGGCCCTGCTCAAGGGCGTGCGCCACAGCGGGTTCACCGTCGCGCCCGAGGGCGGCACCGAGGCGCTCCGGAAGATCATCCGCAAGCCCATCCGCGACGAGGACCTCTTCGCGACGGCGCGCGCGGCCTTCCAGGAGGGATGGAACCACCTCAAGCTCTACTTCATGATCGGGCTCCCGGGCGAGACGGACGAGGACCTCCGGGGGATCATCGACACGGCCCGGCGCGTCTCCGACGTGGGCCGCGAGGTGAAGGGGCGGCGCGCCGACGTCAACGTCACGATCTCGCCCTTCATCCCGAAGCCGCACACGCCCTTCCAGTTCTCGAAGCAGCGCGACTTCGGGTACGTGCTGGACGTCGAGCGGCGTCTCGCGTCGCTGGCGCGCGGCTCGCGGGTCCACCTCAAGATGCACGACCCGCGGTCGAGCTTCGTCGAGGGCGTCTTCTCGCGGGGCTCGCGCAAGCTCGCGAAGGCGGTCGTCGCCGGCGTGAAGGCGGGGTGCCTGTTCGACGAGTGGCGCGAGTACTTCAACTTCGACCGGTGGATGAAGGTCTTCGAGGCGGAGGGCATCGACCCCGACGACATCGCGCGGCGCGAGATCCCGCAGGACGAGGTCCTGCCGTGGGATCACATCGACGTGGGGACGTCCCGCGACTACCTGTACCGGGAATACAAGTACAGCATGGAGGCGGTGGCCGAGCGCGCCAAGACCGGGACGACGCCGGAACCGGACCCGGTGGTGGTGAACGAGAACCTGAGCGCGCCGAGGTTGAAGGAACAGCATCCCCTGGAGTCCGAGGATTACTAAGGGACGATTTGGGATTTGCGATTTGCGATTTTGGATTTGCGACGTCCGCAATCGCAAATCTCAAATCGCCAATCGCAAATCTCGAGTAGATAGCGTGAGTTGCCGTGTCCGCCTTCGATCCCTAAGATGGTCGTCCCATGTTGAAAAAACTGGCCGAGTATCTCGACCGCGAGGTCGAAATCTGGACCCAGGAGAATACCGAGCCCTGGATGGGCATTCTCAAGGAAGTGACCCCGGAGTTCGTGACCCTCGACATCGACCAGATCGAGACGCTCATCGTCCCCGGCAAGATCGTCGCGTTCCGGCTTTCCGAAGGCGAACAGGGCGCCGGCACCGGGGAGTCGGAGGAAGGCTCGTAGATGTACCGCCGTCTGACCTTGGCCGTGGTCGCCGCCGCCCTCCTGTCCGCCGGCACGTGCAGCAGGCGGATCCCCGTGGACATGGACGACGTCACCGTGCCTCCGCCGACCGACAAGCAGCTCGAGATCTGGGAGCGCGACTTCAAGTCCGGCACGACCTGGCGGGGCGACCCCAAGCGGCTCGCGCATGAAGAGATCCAGAATCGGCTCGAGGTGGTGCCGTGGAGGGGTGAGCCCTTCAATCCCGAGAGGTACGAATTCAACGAGAGCAACCCCGAGAAGCCGCAGTGGGGCGCGTACGTGATCCGCCGGTACCGGGAGCGGGATGGACGCCAGGTCAGCTACCAGGTCCAGGTGTCCCGCCACCGCGACGTGTGGTACGTGCGCAAGATCCGGCACTACTACTCGATCGAGGTCATCCACCCGGCGCTTGAAGACAACGACTGATTCCGGATTCTCGATTTTGGATTCTCGATGGACGATGTCGCGGACGGGATGCCGCGATTTGTGCAAGGCTTCGCAGGGGGCGAATACAGGACACCCATGGAACTAGAACAGGTGATCATCGTCGGGTCGGGCCCGGCCGCGTACACGGCGGCGCTCTATGCGAGCCGCGCCAACCTGAAGCCGCTCATCATCGAGGGCGAGGCGGATTCGTCGAAGCGGACCGACCTCCCGGGCGGACAGCTCATGATCACGACCGACGTCGAGAACTATCCCGGCTTCCCCGAGGGCGTCGAGGGCCCGAAGCTCATGGAGCTGATGCGGAAGCAGGCCGAGCGGTTCGGGACGCGGGTCGAGACGGCGTGGGTCGACTCGGTCGACTTCAAGAAGCGCCCGTTCACGCTGCGCGCGGGGGACCGCACGTGGACCACCCGGTCGGTGATCCTGTCGACGGGGGCGGGCGCGAAGTGGCTCGGCATTCCTTCGGAGAAGGCGCTCCTGAACAAGGGACTCTCGGGATGCGCCACGTGCGACGGCGCGCTTCCCCTTTTCCGCAACAAGCACCTCGCGGTCGTGGGCGGGGGGGACACCGCGATGGAGGAGGCGACGTTCCTGACGCGGTTCGCGTCGAAAGTCTCGGTGGTCCACCGGCGCGACACGCTGCGCGCGTCGAAGATCATGCAGGAAAAGGCGAAGAAGAACCCCAAGATCGCGTTCGTGTGGGACTCGGAGGTCGCCGAGGTGCTCGACGCGAAGGCGGGCCGGGTCACCGGCCTGCGGCTCCGCAACGTCAAGTCGAAGGCCGAATCCACGGTGGAGGTAGGCGGCGTCTTCATCGCGATCGGCCACGAGCCCAACACCGCGCCGTTCAAGGGCCAGATCGATCTCGATGATCGCGGCTACGTGAAGGTGACGCGCGGATCGTACACGAGCGTCGAGGGGGTCTTCGCGGGCGGCGACTGCGTCGACCACGTCTACCGGCAGGCCGTGACGGCGGCGGGAATGGGGTGCATGGCCGCGATCGACGCCGAGCGGTGGCT